>NZ_BAAAIZ010000046.1:0-31557 GCF_039526425.1 Streptomyces thermospinosisporus | reverse complement strand
CGTCCCCCACCAGATCACTCACACCCCACCAACGACCCAGAACCCAAACCGTTTCGGATCAATATGAGAAGTGGAAGGGCGCCAAAGAATACAGGGTCCCGGGCGGCACGGAGGCTGAGAGAATCTTGGTCAAGACGCTTCCGAACGGCGTCGAGATAATCGGTTGGACATCCACGCACTACAAGAAGATTCAGCGCTTCACCGCCCCGCACTTCCCGGACTGGGGTTGGACCAAGAAGTAAGGCCGGTCGAATGATTCTGTACCGAATCACTGCGAAGGATTCCAGCCGAGTCCTGGTGACGTCCGAGGACATCCGAGGCTTCTTCGTGGAACACGATTCCGAAACAGTGGAGAAGTTCACCCTCATCAGAGTTCACCGAGCGGAGATGCCCCGGAAGAAGATCGAAGAAGCAGAGCTCCACGTCCTCGACCGCCACGGGGAGCCGATCGGAAAGTACTACCTCGGAAGGGTCCTGGCCGCTTTCCAGGAACTACCGCACGTCGGCGATGACCGGCACCCGGATCTGGACTTCTCGGGGTACACCTGGGAGTACCCCAAGGCGGGGGAGATCTGGAAGAAGTGGGCGAGGGGGATCGAGTACGGGGAGTGGGCCCGGCAGCCTCCGGAATGGCACCCGAGCTGGCTGCACGTCGTCCAGAACGCCTGGTTCACCGCAGGCAAAGCGGCAACCCGGTACGGAACCGGATCAACAGCCGTTCTCGACGGCACAAAGATCACCTCCAGGGAAGCATTTTTCTGCGCACTGGGAGAAGCCGTCAACGGAACCGGCGGATACTTCGGATCGAGCCACGGCGGACTTCTGGACTGTCTGCGTAATGCGCAGCAGGGAGGCACTCCCCCGTTTGAGCTGATCTGGCGCGACTTCTCCGTCTCCCGTGCGGCGCTGGGCGATGACTTCGCCCACGACGTCGCGTCTGCCTGCCGGCAGCACGGCGTGACAGTCACGCAGATGTAGGCGCCTGAGTCTTCAGCAGCGCTTGAACGGAAATCGTGCTCCGGCTTACCGTCCGGAGCCTTTCACCAAGGAAAGTTGAATGAAGCGTAAGAGATGGGTGGCCACCGCTGCGGCCTCGATGGCTGCGGGGGTACTGGCTTGGAGCTTGACGGCGAGCGGCACGACTCGTGCCGAGGGGCCGGACGATGTCACGCCGGTTGCGGATGAAGCACCGGGATACGCCGTCGAGGATTTCGCGTACCCGCAGGCCGACAGGATCCTCGCGGAGCGGAACATCGTCCTGAAGCGCGGCGACGGCCACATCACCCTCGCCGACTGTGCCGGCGAGAGCGGCCTGTTGGAGGTCTGGGCGCGCGACAAGGACAGGATCTGCTTCAAGGCCGTGGGCAACTCGGGCCGACTGACCATGGAGATCCCGGCCGTCTACGCCATCAGGGGCAACAACTACGCGACCGAGGTCGACATGACCGTCGGGACCGAGAAGAAGTCCTTCGACATCGAGAAGAACACCTGGACACCGGTGGGCGAGAGCGCGGACGAGCAGGGTCGCCGGCACGTGCTGGTGGAGATCAGGACCTCCAAGTAGCGGCTGCCTGAACGCCTTTCACCCATCTTCCACTGAGGAACAACGTGATACGAAACAGCAGACCTGTGCGCTCCGCCGCGCTGGTCGCATCTCTGCTCGCCCTGACCGCCGTTCCGGCAGCTGCCGTTACCGGACCCGCCGTCCCGGCTTCCGAGTCCACATACGCCTATACCGCACAGATCATCGTCGGCGATCACCACCGTGGCTGCTCCGGCGTCCTGGTCTCCGCCGATTGGCTGCTCACCGCAGCCAGTTGCTTCGCCGACAACCCCGCAAGTGGCTCCGCGCAGCCCGGCAAGCCGCAGCGGAAGACCACTGCGACCATCGGGCGTTCGGACCTCATCGGCACCACCGGGGCAGTACGCGACGTCGTCGAACTCGTGCCACGGACCGACCGGGATGCCGTACTGGCGCGGCTCGACCGCCCGGTCACCGGAATCGCCCCGATCTCCCTGGCCACCACCGCACCGGCTGCCGGTGAGGAGCTGCAGCTGGCCGGGTACGGGCGCATCAAGACGGAGTGGGCACCGCTGAAGCTGCACACCGGTGCCTTCACCGTGGACGACTCCACGGCCACCACCGCCACGGTCACCGGCAAGGACGGTGCCGCCGCGTGCATGGGCGACGCGGGTGGTCCCCTGGTCCGGACGGCGGACGGCAAGCACCAGCTGGTGGCGGTCAGCAGCCGTTCGTACCAGGGTGGTTGCTTCGGAGTCGACGCGCAGGAGACCCGCACCGGTGGCATCGCCGCCCGTGTTGACGACCTGGTCTCATGGATTCAGGCCACGACGAGCGCGGCTCGCATCAGCGACTTCAACTGCGACGGAATACGCGACACCGCGATCGCCGATCCCGATGCGGCAGTCGGCGGTGACACAGCCGCCGGCTTGGTCCGGGTGGTGTACGGGGGCGGCAAAGGCACGGCCGAGATCAGTCAGGACCTGAACGCGGTGCCCGGCGGCTCGGAGCCGAACGACCGGTTCGGCTCGTCGCTCGCCACGTTCGACCACAACCTCGACGGCTGCACCGACCTCGTCGTGGGCGCCCCGGCCGAGGACCTGGGAACGGCAACCGACGCAGGCTTGGTCAGCATCCTCTACGGTGCCCCGTCCGGACTGGCCGCCGGCATTCCGGCCGTCGCCCTCGAGCAGGGCTCCGGCACCGGCGCTCTCGCCTCGATGGCTGCCGAGTCCGGCGACCGGTTCGGCCACGCGCTGGCCGCGGGCACAACTCTCTCCGGGGACCCGTACCTTGCCATAGGTGCGCCCGGCGAGGATGCCTCCCGCAACCTGGCAGACGCGGGCGGTGTCCTGTACCTGCGGGGCACCGGCACGGCCAACGTGCTGATCCACCCGGACAAGCCCGGTGTCCCAGGGGCCATAGAGGTGGGCGACAGGTTCGGCTCCGCGATTGCCGGGTCTCCACAGCACCTGGCGGTGGGTGCCCCGGGCGAAGCCATCGGTTCAAAAGCTTCCGCCGGCGGCGTAGCCCTGTTCAGCCACACCCTCAACTCCGACAAGCTGCCGACCGGGATCGCCGGCCTCGACCAGGACCTCGACACTGTCGAGGGCGCAGCGGAAGCCGACGACCGGTTCGGAGCCTCGGTGGCCCTGGCCCAGTACCGTCCCGACGCTTCCGCCACGGGCACCGAATCGATCCTGGCGATCGGCTCACCGGGCGAGGACGGCGCGAAAGCCGCCAACGCGGGCCGCGTCGACACCTTCCGTGTCACCACCTCCGGGTTCACCCAGATCTCCGGCCTCTACCAGGGCGTCGCCGGCATTCCGGGCGGCGCCGAGGACGGGGACGCATTCGGGCAGACCTTGTCCGCCGTGAGCACCGCTCCCGGGGCGGTCAGCACTGCACAGAACACCTTGCTCGCGGTGGGCGTGCCCGGTGAGGACAGCCCGGGCGCCACCGACGGCGGAACCGTGTACACCTTCAGCCTGACCAACGGCACCTTCATCGCCACCGTGTACCCGGGCAAGTTCGGCATCCCCGGGGCCCTGGGTAACGGGCACAAAGTAGGCGCCGCCATCCACGCGACCGGGTCCGAGCTCTACCTCGGTCTTCCCAACGGCCCGGTCTCGTACGGGTCGGCACATGCGGTGCCATGGGCCAACGTCGTGAACGGTGCGACCCAGCCGGTGACGACGTTCCGGCCGGGCGCGGGCGGCCTCCCAGCATCCGGGAAGGCATTCGGCTCCGTGATCCGCTGATCCTCCGGCCCGGTGACACAACCCGGTTCAGCCGGCATCGCTCCCGTGGCACGACGCATGCCACGGGAGCGATGCCGCTCGTTCGCGTTCCTCCTGCCCGAAAGCACATGTCATGCGACGCATCCTGCTGCCCGCACTCACCGTCGCCCTGACCGGCGCCGGTGCCCTTTCCACCATCATGTCGCCGGCCCCGGACAACGGTGGCCCCCACACAACCCCGGCCGTGCAGGCCGCTTCCATCAACTCCGCCCATCGGTATGGAGATCACCCGCGCCAGACCCTCGACGTTCGCTGGAACAAGAGCAATTCCGGCCCCAAGCCCGTACTTGTGCTGATCCACGGCGGCTACTGGTACCACCAGACCGACTGGTCCTCTTGGGCTGAGCGTTTCGCAGCGGAGGGCTTCCAGGTGTTCGCCGTCAAGTACCGGCTCAACTTCGATGCGGGCTGGCCCGCCCAGCGCGACGACATCGCAGACGCCGTCGCATGGATCCGCTCGCACGCCGCCGAGTTCGACGCTGATCCCAACCGCGTCGTGCTGCTCGGTTCCTCGGCCGGCGGTCAGCTGGCAACCGACGCGGCAACCCGCGGGAGCAACGCTTTGAAGCTGAAAGGCGTGGTCGCTCTGTCTCCCGTCGCTTCCCCCTACCGAGCGTGGAACGACGGCAACAACTCCACGAACGCCAAGAAGCGCAAGCTGCGTGACAACACCGTGCTCCTCGCGCGCTGCCACCCCGACGCGAAGGACACCTCCACCAGCCATCACCCCTCGTGCTGGGGCACCTGGCGCAGCATGGTGTCGAAGAACTGGGTCGACCCGGGCGACGCCTCCATGTACCTGGTGCACTCCGAGGACGACTTCGTACCGCCATCCCACTCCACCGACCTGGAGGCGACAGCCGAGGCCAAGGGGGTCCCCGACAACCGGATTCAGACGCGCATAGTGCCCGGGTCCGCCCACGGAGGCTCCCTCCTCAACGAGCCAGGTGTCTACGACCGCATCGTCGACTGGCTGAGAAGCAAGGCTTGAGGGAAGGCCCTCGGGAGCGGCCTGCGTGCTCTCCGCATACGCAGGTCCCGTGCGTCAGGAGGCGACAGGCCGACCGAGATCGATCTCGGCTAGGACGGTCTTGGCGGGCGGCATGCCGTCGGCCACCTCCCAGCGGTCGGCGAGGGCACCGACGAGCAGCAGACCGCGTCCGCGCTCGTCCAGCGT
Organism: Streptomyces thermospinosisporus; assembly: GCF_039526425.1. Lineage (NCBI taxonomy): Bacteria > Bacillati > Actinomycetota > Actinomycetes > Kitasatosporales > Streptomycetaceae > Streptomyces > Streptomyces thermospinosisporus. The sequence continues at coordinate 26,558 of NZ_BAAAIZ010000046.1, read as the reverse complement.
GCGCGTGGGTCGTACGGCGGGGCACGGCGGCCCGCTGTGGGTGTCCGTCACCTCGGTGCGAAGCCGGTCGGCGAGGTGAGTGAGGCACAGCTCGAAATCCCTCCCCGGCACGCGTCCGTGTGTGACGGCGTTGGCGGCGAGTTCGGCGACGATGAGCGCCGCCGCATCGGAGACATGGGTGCCGTACGGGATGCCCCAGGCGTGGAGTTGGGTCACGGCGAGATGCCGGGCCAGGCGGGCGCCGCGCGAGGTGGAGCTGAAACGCTGTGTGAACACACGTAGGGTAACCGGGGTCGTCTGGGTCATGCGCCCCAATCTGGCGGCCGGAACGGGCACTTCTCCAGGTCAAAACCGCGTACGCTGCGACTGCGTACGCGGTCCCCCGCTGGACAGTACTGGTCACCTACCGTGACCATGACTCCGGGAGGTGACCGAGCGTGGCCGAAGGTGCGGTGGGGGCGAGCGAGCCGGAGTCGTCGGACAGTCTGCGGACGTTCGGGGCGGTCCTGCAGGCCCTGCGCGAGCACGCGGAGCTGAGCAGGGAGCAGTTCGGGGAGCTGGTCCGGTACTCCAAACACACGGTGGCGTCGGTGGAGCTGGGCCGGCGCATGCCAGACGAGGCGTTCGTGGAACGCGCGGAGGAAGCACTGGGCAACACGGGTGCGCTGCGACGGGCGGCGGGGTGCCTGGCCCGGCAGCCGGGGCTGGCGGCGTGGTTCCGGCGGTGGACGCGGCTGGAGCAGGTGGCCATCACCTTATACACGTACGAGTGCCGGATGATTCCTGGGTTGTTGCAGACGGAGGAGTATGCACGTCAGCTGTTCATCGACGAGTTGCCGCCCCTGAGCGACGAACAGATCGAGGCTCAGTGGACGGCACGCGCTGAACGACAAAGGCTGCTCCGCGAGCGCCCAACACCACGTTCAGCTTCATCCTCGAGGAGCACTTGTTTCTGCGCCGCACCGGGGGTGTTGCGGTCACACGGGAGCTCATCGACCACGTGTTGAACCTTGCCCAACTCCGGAATGTCACGATCCAGGTGATGCCGTTGGTGCGCGCGTCGCATGCTGGGCTGCATGGCCCCATCCGGTTGTTGGAGACGCCGGAGAACAAGTGGTTCGTGTACAACGAAGGCCAGGCCAGCGGGCATCTCATCACTGACTCGAAAGCAATCAGCGTGCTTCAGCGGCGGTATGCCAGGATGCGTTCACAGGCTCTCACCATTCTGGACTCTATGAGCCTGTTGCAGCGGATGCGAGGGGACCTATGAACGCGCCAGACCTGGCATGGTTCAAGAGCAGCTACAGCAGCGGCTCAGGCGACGATTGCGTGGAGATCGCCGTTGCCTGGCACAGGTCCACGTACAGCAGCAGCGGAGATGGTGACTGCGTAGAGGTGGCCACCTGCCCCACCACCGTCCACGTCCGTGACTCCAAGGACCGGCAAGGCGCCCAGCTCGCCCTCTCCCCCACCGCCTGGGCCGAGTTCCTCACACGACTGCGCGCCTGACAGCGCACCCTTTGTCAGTTCTCGCAGCCGTCGATGTCGTCGTCGCAGCCCTCCACCTTGTCCGGGGCCATGGGGATCAAGTCTGCACCGCTTCACCGGCGGCTGCGCGGTTGAGCAGCACGCCGAGGATCACAGGCGCATCGCGCCTCCGGCTGGCGATGAGGACCTGCTTCTCGCCGTCGCGGCACTCGATGACCACGCCGTTGTACTTGTAGGCGCCGGGCCAGGCATCGGGGTCCTCGCCGAGGCGCCAGCCTCGCACGCGCTCCACCGTGAGCGTGTCCGGCAGCTCGACGCGGGCGACACGGCCGGCCGGGTCCGGGGTGGTCGCGGGCGGGCCGTCGCCCAGCACCAGCAGGTTGCAGCCGTAGCGGCTGTACGGCACGTCGCCGTGGACCGTCGCGCTCACCGTGATCCGGGAGGCCGGGACGACGGGGACGATGTCCGACGTGTCGTCCGCCTTGCGGATCCGCCGCCACACCAGCCAGAAGGTCAGCGCACCGATCGCGGCGGACGGCGGGATGCCGCAGGCGGCCACCAGGAGCGCGTCGCGGACCGTGTCTGCTCCGGACGCGAGGAAGGCGATGGTGCCCTCCATCAAGCCCGCCGCCCACACCGCGCCGGGCATCAGCGTGTGCCGGCCCTTCGGGGCGGTCGGGTAGCGGTACCGGTAGTACCAGCCGGTCCACACCAGCAGCACACCCACGGGCACCAGCCCAAGCCCGATGCCGAGCGGCATCCGCCAGTCGCCGATCGGGGACTCGTGGGTCTGCTGGGTGACGCCGTCGAAGGTCACCGCGCGGATCTCGCCGCGCCAGTACTCGACGGTCACCCGGTCGCCGGGACGCACACGCCCGTAGATGTCGTCGCCGACGTCGCTCATCCGCAGCCGCCGCTCGCTGCCGCGCTCGGTGACATGCAGCCAGTGCCGGGTGCTCTTGCCCCAGACCTCGTCGACCTTCGCCTCCACCCTGGCCGGCACGGAGACCGGCCTGGCGGCCCGGTACGCGCGCTCCTCGGCCTGATGGTCCGGCACGGTGCTGAACAGCCAGGCACAGACCAGCAGCACGACAAGGCCGATGCCGACGGGAAGCGCCGCCTGCCACACCCGGACCGTCTTCCGCACCCGTACCTCCCACCGTCGCACTGCCGTTCGGTGAGACCGACGCTACGGGGCCGGCAGCCATCCGCATCAGCCCGGCGCACGGCAGCCCCGGGCTCTTGCAGGTTGCCGGGTTCCGGCAATGGGGGGGAAGAGAAGAGGGGAGCGGAGCGCGGCCTGGGCCGTACCGGCTCAGCGCCGGTCCGTGGCGCGGGGGTGTGCCGTCCCCGCGAAGGTGATCCAGCAGGTCTCGCGGGCGGTGTCGGGCAGGTACCAGACACGGCCGCCGCCGGTCACCTCGATCTGCCACTGCTCGCAGGTCTGCCCGCGACAGGTGCCGTGCGCCAGGCTCCCCTTGAGCCGGTGGTGCCGTGGCGTCTCCGGCCTCGGTTCCGTGCGCATGCTGACCCAGGCGCGGTAGGTGTTCTCGCGGGCCTGCTGGGCGAGGCTCTCCCAGCCCTTGGCCGAGGCGGCGTCGGCGAAGCGGACTTCCCAGTGGCCGCGCGGGGCCGGAGGTGCGGCGCGGTCGCCGCGGGCCGGCGTCATGCGGCACCCCTCGGGTCCGGGGCCGGGCCGTAGTCCTCGTCGTGGTCCCTGGTCAGGGCGGCCAGCAGCTCCGGGTCGGAGTGGACCTCGGCGGTGTGCTGCCAGGCGATGAGCAGTTGGGCGACGGCGGCGCTGTTGCCGACCGAGTCGGCAGCGCGCATGGTGTCGACGAGTTCGACGGCGAAGGCGTGCAGATCGGACTCGGGCAGGAAGCGGACCCAGGGGAAGGCGTCCGGCAGGAGGTCGAGAAGCAGCTCCATGCTGCCCGGTTCGCGGCGTGCGATCGCGGCGAGCATCCGGGTCGCCGCCGACACCACGGTCTGGTCCTGTTCGGCCCGTGCCGCGGTGGTGAGGACCAGATCCTCGCCGTCCCTGCGGTGCAGAAGCAGTCTCGGTGTCTCCTTGAGCCGGGCGAGTGTCTTCTTGTTCTTGTTGACCAGCTCGGAGAAGTTCACGGCCGCGTTCTCGGTGCCCATGACTTTGAAACTACTTTGAAAGCAGCCGTCTCGCCATCGCCCGAAAGAGGGGCAGGGGCGGCCCGCCGGGTGCCGGTGGCGGCGGGCCGCCCGTCAGGGGGTGGGTCGTTGCTCTCTGCCGGGGCTACTTCTTCTTGCCGGGGCACTCCTTCCAGGCCAGGTGGTAGATGGTGCTGATGTCTCCGTCGGTGGAGTCCATGGTCATGAAGCTGACCTTGTCGCGGGCCGTGCCCGGGTTGACTCTCAGCTCCGTGTTGATGTTGAAGTTGCGCTGGACGCCGCAGGGGGCCCACACCAGCTGGGCCCAGTCGGTCTCGTCGGTGGCCTGCCAGTTGTTCTCGTAGGGGCCGGAGTACGGGTGGCTGCGGTACTCGGTGTTCGGCGAGCCCTGGAAGTAGTACGAGGCTCTCTGGGTGCCGGTGGCTCCCTTCTGGAGGGAGGCGAAGCCTCTGTAGTCGGCGCTGGCCACGGCGTAGGTGAAGCCGTGCGGGACGTGGACGATCAGGCTGAGCTGGCAGTTCTTGCGGAAGGCGGTCGGGGGCGAGTCCCCGCCGGCCTGGGCGAGGTAGTCGCTGTAGGTGACCGTGAACGCCGTGTTGTCCTCGGAGACGGCGACCGCGGTGGTGCCCTGGGGGCAGCCGGAGCCGTTCACCGTGGCGACCTTGATGACGATCTTGTCCGGCGGCGGGTCGACGAAACCGGAGGACGGGTTGTGCGCGGGCAGCGCGGCGGTGAGGAGCGCGGACGCCGCCGCGGCGGTCAGGAGCAGGCCCGTTGCCATGGGGTCTCCATCCATTCGGTGGGGGGTGAAGTCACGCATGCGCTCCCGGCCTTCGTGAAGGAGGCATGAAGACACTGTGAAGGCCGGGAGCGGTGGCATCGTATGAAGGGCGGGGTGGGCCCGACAGAGCCAACTCCGGCCATTCACTTCTCACTCGACATCCCAGGGCGAAACGGGCGTTTCGGTTGCCCCGTTGTGAACGGCGGGTGGCCCGTTCAGGGACAATGGCCCACCAGCACCACGTGTGGCACCGCAGCAGGAGGCGCTCCCTTGGAGCTCAGCAGGCGAACTTTCACCGCTCTGGCCGGTACGGCGGCGCTCGGTCTCGCGCTGGCCGGCAGTGGCGGGGCGGCGACCGGCCCCCGCACGGCGCGTGTCGTGCCCACGGGCCCGCCGCCCGCCGCGCCGGGCGCGGACGGCAGGCGGCACCGGGTCGGCCACGACCGGTATTCGCTGCTGGTCGACGGACGGCGCCTGGTGCTGTGGTCGGCGGAGGTGCACTACTTCCGCCTGCCCAGCCCGTCCCTGTGGCGGGACGTGCTGCAGAAGCTGCGCGCGCTGGGGCACAACGCGGTCACGGTGCCCGTCGCCTGGAACCACCACTCCCCCGCACCCGGCGTCCACGACTTCACCGGCGTGCGCGACCTGGACCTGTTCCTGCGCACGGCGGCCGAGGAGCGGCTGTACGTGGTGCTTCGCCCCGGTCCGTATCTCGGGACCGCCGATCTGGACGGGGGCGGCCTTCCGGGTTGGCTGTCGGTGGAGGCGGGCCGGGCACGGTCCGCCGACCCGGCGTATCTGCGGCACGCCGACGAGTGGCTGAGCGCCGTGGACGCCATCGCCGTACGCCATCTGTACACGGCGGGCGGCGGCACGGTGCTGCTGTACGAGGTGGAGGACACCGCCGACGAGGCCGTCCGGGAGCATCTGGCGCGCAAGGTGCTCGGCGACCGGATCGACGTACCGCTGCTGCGGCGCGGTGGCGGGCTGGAGCGGCTGTGGGTGCCGCAGTCGGTGGAGACCGGGCGGCCGGACGCCTGGGGCGGGGTCACCTCCGGCGGCAAGGGGTACGCCCAGGTGTCCGCGGAGCGGGACGCGCGGGAAGTGCGCCGCACCGCGCTCACCCACCTCGCCGACGGGGTCGGCGTGCACAACGTCCGTATGGGCTTCGGCGGCACCTCCTGGGGCTGGCTGCCCGGCCCCGGCGTCTGCACCTCCTACGACTACGGCGCCCCGCTCGACGAGGCCCGCCGCATCACGCCCAAGGCCGCCGCCGGGCACCAGCTCGGGCATCTGCTGCGTACCGTCCCCGACCTGGCCCGGCTGGGACCGGCACGGCAAGTGCCGGTGAAGGACGAGCGGCTGACGGTGCGCCGGCTGAGCAACCCCGACACCGGGGCCGAGTTCTACGTGGTGCGCAACGACTCCGGTGAGCAGGTCACCGCCGAGCTGCCGGACACCGGCATCGAGGTGCCGGTCACCGTGGCGGCCGGCGACACCAAGCTGCTCGCCTCCGGCCTGAAGACGGGGCACCGCAAGGTCGCGTACACCACCGCGCAGCCCATGATGAGCCTGTCCGTCGGCCGGCAGGACATCGCGGTGTTCACCGGCCGCAAGGGCGAGACGGCACAGCTCGCCCTGGACTGCGAGACCATGCCCACCACCACCCGCATGGACCCGGAACCCGCCTGGTCCTTCCACCGGGGGCGGCTCAACGTGGTGGTGCCGCTCGGCGTGGGCGGCCCCTCCCGGGTCCTGGTGGAGGGCGGCGACTCCGACACGCCCATGCTGCTGCTGTTCGCCGACGACGCGACCGCGCTGCGGCTGTGGCCCCGCGAGACCCCGTCCGGCTCCCTGCTGGTCTACGGCCCCGCCCTGCTGCGCGAGGCCACCGTGCGCGGCTCCACCCTGCACCTGACCGGCGACGTGGTGGGCGAGACCGGTCTGGAGGTGTGGGCGCCGCGCGGCGTCACCGCCGTCACCTGGAACGGGCAGCCGCTGCGCACCCGGCCCGGCCGCACCGGCAGCCTGGTGCTCGAGGGCCTGATGCCGGCCGCACCGAAGGTCGCCCTGCCCGCGCTGGACCGCTGGCGGCGGCGCACCGAGAACCCGGAGGCCCGGCCGGACTTCGACGACTCCGGCTGGCCCACCGCCGACCGCACCGCCGGCCGGGGCAGCACCCCCGTGCCCGAGGGCGGCCCGGTGCTCTTCGCCGACGACTACGGCTTCCACTACGGGGACGTCTGGTACCGGGGCCGCTTCGAGGACGCGGGCGCCGTGGAGTCGGTGGCCCTGTCCTACGCCGGCGGGACGCAGGGGCTGCTGATGGCCTGGCTGGACGGGGAGCCGCTGGGCACCCACCGCATGCCGGAGCCGGACGGGAAGTCGGCGGACCGCGGTCACTGGACGGCCACGGCCCGCTTCGAGGTGCCGGGGCGGCTGCGCACGCCGGGCACCCATGTGCTGTCGGTGCTGGTGCGCCCGATGCAGCGGGCGGGCGAGGAGGCGGCCGAGGGCGCCTCCGGGGCGGCGCGCGGGCTGATGTCCGTGGAGTTCGAGGGCGCCTCACCGTCGGTGAGCTGGCGCATCCAGGGCGCCGCGAAGCCCGACCGGGTGCGCGGGCCGCTGAACAACGGCGGGCTGTACGGGGAGCGGCGGGGCTGGCATCTGCCCGGGCACGACGACGGGGACTGGAAGTCGGTGAAGCTGCCGCAGGAGCAGGGGGACCGGCGGCAGGGGGTGACCTGGTACCGGACGGAGTTCCGGCTGTCGGTGCCGAAGGAGCTGGACGCCTCGGTGGGCCTGGTGCTCAACGACGACCCGAGGCGCGCCTACCGGGTGCAGGTCTTCCTCAACGGCTGGAACCTCGGCCAGTACATCAACGACGTGGGGCCCCAGCACACCTTCGTCCTGCCCAACGGGATCCTGCGCACCCGTGGCTCCAACACCCTGGCGCTGGCGGTCCTGGCGGACGGGACCACACCGGCGGGCCCGGGCGAGGTACGGCTGACGCTGCTGGGGACGGCGACGGGAGGCGTTCCGGTGAAGGCGGTGGACTCCCCGGGCTCCCCCGACCAACCCGGCGCCCCCGGCTCCTCCGACGCTCCCGGCTCCCCCGACGCTCCCGGCTCCCCCGACTCCCCTGGCTCCCCCGACTCCCCTGGCTCTCGCGGCCGGTGAGCGCGTTCGCGCGAGCGGGAACCCGTTGGCTCGCGGTTCAGGCGAGCCGGATCACGTTCCAGGACAGCGGCTCCAGTTCGGCGGTGAGCCGGCCGCCGGAGACGGAGGTGCCGTGGACCTGGTGCGGGGCGACCCGTTCGGGATCGTCGCGGGTGTTGCACGCATCGGGGTCGGCGTCGGCGAGGGCGCTGTGCTCGACGACGGTGGTGAGCCCGAGGCCGCCCAGCGTGGCCTCCACCGGCAGCGGCTCGGTGCGGCTGCGGTTGACGGCGAAGACGGTGACCGTGCCGTCGTCCGCGCGCACCGCGGTGGCGTACAGCAGGTCCGTCTCGCCGTAGCGGGCGGTGTCGTAGACGGGTGAGTCCACGCGGACGTCGAGGACCTCGCCGCGGCCGTGGCGGGAGGCCTGCGCGAACGGGAAGAAGGTGGTCTGCCGCCAGGCCGGCCCGCCGGGCTCGGTCCTGATCGGGGCGATGACGTTGACCAGCTGGGCCAGGCAGGCGATGGTGACGCGGTCGGCGTGCCGCAGCAGGGCGATCAGCAGCGAGCCGACGACGACGGCGTCCGTGACGCTGTAGGTGTCCTCCAGCAACGGCGGGGCCTCGGGCCACTCCTCCGGTGCGGGGGTGGCCGTCTGCTGCTGCCAGCGGGACATGTACCAGACGTTCCACTCGTCGAAGGAGAGGTTGATCCGCTTCCTGGACTTCAGCCGCGCGCCGATGTGGTCGCAGGTGGCCACGACGCCCTCGATGAAGGACTCCATGTCGGACGCCGAGGCGAGGAAGGAGCCGACGTCCCCGTCCAGCGGCTCGTAGTAGGCGTGCAGGGAGATGTAGTCGACCAGGTCGTACGTCTCCGCCAGGACCGTCGCCTCCCACTCCGCGAACGTGGGCATCGACCGGCCGGAGGATCCGCAGGCGACCAGTTCCACGCCGGGGTCGAACTGCCGCATCGCGCGGGCGGTCTCCGCGGCGAGACGCCCGTACTCGGCGGCGGTCTTGTGCCCGGTCTGCCAGGGCCCGTCCATCTCGTTGCCCAGGCACCACAGCCGGATGCGGTAGGGGTCCTTGTCGCCGTGGGCCGCCCGGAGGCCGGACAGCGCGGTGCCGCCGGGGTGGTTGGCGTACTCCTGCAGCTGCAGGGCCTCGGCCACGCCCCGGGTGCCGAGGTTGAGCGCCATCATGGGCTCGGCCCCGGGGCCCAGCTCGCGCACGAAGCGGATGTATTCGGCCAGTCCGAAGCGGTTGGTCTCGGTGGAGCGCCAGGCGAGGTCCAGCCGCCGGGGGCGGTTCTCGACGGGACCGACCGAGTCCTCCCACCGGTAGCCGGAGACGAAGTTGCCGCCGGGGTAGCGGACGGCGGTGACGCCGAGCTCGCGCACCAGGGCGAGGACGTCCCGGCGGAGCCCTGCCGCGTCGGCGGTGGGGTGGCCGGGCTCGAAGATGCCGGTGTAGACGCAGCGGCCGAGGTGTTCCACGAAGGATCCGAAGAGCCGGGGGCTGACCCGCCCGACGGTGAAGGCGGGGTGGAGGGTGAGGCGGGCGGTACGCATCTGCGCCTTTCGGGACGGTCGGTCGGACATCACGGGCCGGGCGGCACCCCGGACACATGCCGTTCGATATTCCGTACAGTGCACGCCACTTCGAACGAGGTGACCGTAGGGAGGACGGAAGGGCACGTCAATGGTTCGGACAAGAACCTGGACGCGCCTGACGCGGACACATCCCTGCGCGTAGGCTCGAACGTCCCTGTGGACAGCGGGACATGAGAGCGAGGGCGCGATGGAGTTCGCGGACGCGGCCTTGGGCCCGGCGTCGTTCCTCAGCGAGTTCTACACGTCGTTCTGGTGGATCCCGGCCGGCGTCCTGGCGGCCGCCCTGGCCATCAAACTGCCCACCATCATCCGGCTGTGGAACGACCCGCTGCTGCGCGCGGTCGGCGGCCTGCTGCTGCTCGCCTGCGCGGTGTTCGTCTTCGTCGCGCCCTCGACCATCGTCGGGGTCAACCGCGTCACCGGCGTGCCGAACATCGCGGCGCCCTGGGTGTACTCGCTGCTGACCGCGTTCTGCGCCTGCTGCCTGGTGCTGATCACCGCCTGGCGCAACGGGCTGTCCGACCACTCCGCCTCCACCCGCCGCACCACCCGCTGGGTGCTGTGGTCCTACGGCGGTGTCATCGTCGCGCTCTGGGTGCTGTTCGCCCTCGCGGACGTCCCGGTGGAACGCACCCGGGACCTCGACACCTACTACGCCAACACCCCGTTCATGCGCGAGGAGATCCTGCTGTACCTCCTCGCCCACACCACCGCGGCGCTCATCACCTCGAAGCTCATCTGGAACTGGATCCGCACCGACGGGCTGGACGCCTGGCTGCGCGGCGGGCTGAAGTTCCTGGGCGCCGGCTACGCGCTCAACCTGGGCTTCGACGCGGCCAAGCTCACCGCGGTCGTGGCCCGCTGGACCGGGCACGACCTGGACTGGCTCAGCCTGGACGTGGCGCCCGCGCTGGCCTGTGCGTCCGCGGTGTCGATCGCGGTCGGCTTCATCCTGCCGCACGCCGGCCAGTACCTGCACGAACGCTGGTGGATCCGGCTGGTCCACCACCAGCTGCGGCCCCTGTACCTGCTGATGAAGCAGGTGAACGGGAGCGGGGTGCCGTTCACCTGGCGCTCCAGCCCCGAGCTGCGGCTGACCCGGCGCGAGACCTTCATCCGGGACGTGCTGCTGCCGCTGGCCCGGCACATCGACGAGTCCCTGCACCGGCGGTGCCACGAGGCCGCGCTCGGCCTGGGGTTCGCCCCGGAGCGGGCCAAGGCGCTCGCGGCGGCGGTGGCGATCCTGGACGCCGTGGACCGGCGCCCGGAGGCGGGTGACGGCGACGCGGAGGGCAGCCGGGACACCACCGAGCTGCTGCTGGAGATCGGCGCCGTGTCACGGGAGTTGCGCCGCCCGGACGACATCCGGGCGGTGCGCGCCGCGGCCGGTGCCCTGAAGGAGCCCGCGGTGGTCACCGAGTGAGTCCGGGCGCGGGGGCGGTGGCAGGATCGGGGCCGGAGTTGGCATATTGCACAGGTGACCGAGCGGCACCCAGGGGAACAGGGAGACAGCGGTGCGTACCAGGAAGGAGATGCGTCGACTCGCTGACGCCCTCATCGACCCCATCCGGGTGCGGGTCCCGGCCGATCCCGAGGTGCTGTTCGAGGAGCTGGTGAAGTCCGTCAGCGCCTGGCGGGGACGTGAAGTCGTCGTCCACCGGGCCACGTTCCCGCCGCACACCGCGAGCGGGCTGTGGCTGGAGCGGGAGCACCACGACGACGTCGTGGTGGACGAACGGGCGGCCGTCTGGCACCAGATCGTGATCCTGTGCCACGAGGTGTGGCACATGAACCGCCGCTCCGCCGCGCCGCGTTCCGGCGACGCGCGTCAACCGGTCGCCGCCCGCAGCGACTTCAGCCTGGCCGAGGAGCAGGAGGCCGACCGCTTCGGCATGCTGATGGGCCGCCGGCTGCGCACCTGGCTGGACGCCTCCGCCGTACCGGATCCCGCCGCACGGACCGGCGACGGCGGTGACGACGACCCGCAGGACCTCGCCGGACGCATCGGCGCGGCGCTCAACTACCGCGGGACCAAGAGATGAGCGGGCTGATCAACTACCTCAGCTGCTCGGTCCTGTGGCTCGGCCTGCTGGTGAAGGCCCCGGACCTGCTGCGGCACCGCCGTGACCCGTATCTGCGGGCCATCTGCGCGCTGCTGGGCCTGGCGGGGCTGTGCTTCTTCCTCGGCGCACCGCCCACGGTCGGCGTGATCAACCGGCTCAGCGGCACGCCGAACCTCGCCGCGCCGCTGACCTATGCGGCGATCACCGCGTACGCCGCCGCTTCCCAGGTGCTGGTGGTGTACTGGCGCGGCGGTCCCCGGGTGCACCGCACCGCCCGCCGCTGGATCACCGCCTACGCCGGTGTGGTCCTCGGCATCGCGGTGCTGTTCGCCCTCGGTGACGCGCCGGAGGAGCGCCGTACGGATCTGGACACCTACTACGCGACCACGCCGTTCCTCGCCCAGATGATCGTGCTGTACCTGGTGGCCCATCTGGTCGCGGCGACCGTCACCTCGGTGTGCTCGCTGCGCTGGGCGGGCCGGGTGCGGGGCGGGCTGCGGCTCGGGCTGACCCTGCTCGGGTCGGGCTCGCTGTGCGGAGCCGGGTACAGCGTCTCCAAGCTCACCGCGGTGACCGCCCGCTGGACCGGGCGGGACTGGTCGGCGCTCGGCACCACCGTGTCCCCGGCGGCCGCGGGCCTCGGGGCGCTGCTGACGGTGGTCGGGGTGCTGGTCCCGCTGCTCGCCCCCGCGCTGGCGGAGGCCCGGCAGGCGCGGCGGGCGTATGCGCGTCTGGCGCCGCTGGAGAAGGCCCTGGAGGAGGTGCTGGTCCGGCGCCGGCTGCGGCTGCCCCGGCCCCGGTTCGCCTCGCCCGTCACCCGTCTGGTGTGGCGGCAGACCAGCATCCAGAACGCGCTGAGCCACCTGGACGTGTACTTCGACCGCGGCCTGTACGAGCGGACCCGCCGGGAGGTGCTCGACGCCACGGGCGACCCGGAGCGGGCCGAGGCGGCGGCCTGGGCCGCGGTGATCACGGCGGCGGTGCGGGAGGAGGCCGGCGCCGGGCGGGGGACGCCGCGCCCCGGCGACCGGGCGCTCGACCGGGTGCCGGGTCCGGCCCTCCTGGCCCGGGTGGCCGACGCGTTGACGGACCCTGCCCCGCCCGCCGGGTCCGGGCCCGGTGGCGCGGGCACGCCCGCCGCCGTGCCGCCGCCCTCGCGCTCGCCCTCGCCCTCGCCCTCGGGGAGCAGGCCGAGCGTCACGACGACGGGCAGGGGATGATGCGCACGGTCAGCACCGGCCGCCGCCCGGCGAAGAGGAGCCGGCCGGCATGAGTCTCGTCGTCTACCTCGCCGCGGTCGTGTTCGGCATGTCCGCCGTGCTGCTGTACCGCCCCAGCACGGTGGTGCGCAATCCGCTCAACCTGTCCACCTGCGTGGCGATCGTGCTCGGCTCCCTGGTCTTCGTGTGCGCCGCGCCCCCCACCCTGTCCGCGGTCAACTCCCTCACCGGCACGCCCAACTTCGGTGCGCCGCTGACCTACGGCATGCTCTCCGCGTACAGCTGCAGCATGCTGGTGCTGCTGATCAACTGGCGCGGCGGCCCCCGCCCCCTGGTGCGGCGCCTGGTGCTGCGCAGCATCGCCGCCTACGGGCTGCTGGTGCTGGCCATCGTGGTGCTGTTCGCGCTCTCCGACGCGGACACCGAGCGGCTGCGGGACCTCGACACCTACTACGCCAACACCCCGTTCATGCGGGAGATGATCCTGCTGTACCTGGCCGGGCACAGCGCCGCGATGCTGGCGGTGTGCCTCGTGTGCCTGAAGTGGGCCCGCGAGGTCACCGGTCTGCTGCGCACCGGGCTGCGGCTGATCCTGCTGGGTGTGCTGCTGGACCTGGCCGGGTTCCAGCTGACCAAGTACACGGCGGTCGTGGCGCGTTGGTCGGATCACGACCTGGACTTCCTGTCCACCGATGTCGCCCCGCCGATGGCGTCGCTGGGCGCGCTGGTGTGCTCGGCGGGGTTCGTGCTGCCGCGGCTGGTGCCGCCGGTCCGGGCGCAGTGGCAGGCGCGGCGCGACCACCGGCGGCTGGCCCCGCTGTGGACGCTGGTGCGGTCGGCGTCCACCGCCCCCCGGCCGCCCGCCGCCCGGTGGCAGCTGCCGCAGGCCCGGCTCCAGTGGCGCGAGGTGTCGATCCACGACGCCCTGCTCAGCCTGGCGCCGTACTTCGACCACGGGGTCCGTGAGCGGGTGCGGGACGCCGCCCTGCGCATGGGCCGCTCCCCCCACGAGGCCCGTCTTCAGGCGGAGGCGGCCATGCTGGCCGACGCCGCGCGCCGGGCCGCCGCCCGTGAGGAACCGCCGGAGACCGGCCGCAGCTACCGGCTGCACGCCACCGAGGTCCCGGGCCCGAGCGGGCTGGTGGAGCTGGCCCGGGCGCTGGACCGACTGCCCCCCGCACCCGCCGCGCCCGAAGGCGCGGTGCCGCCGCCCATGGCCGGAACCATGGCACAACCCGAGGAGCCCCATGTCGCGTAGAGCTGTCGTGATCGGTGCCGGACTGGCCGGGATGCTGGCCGCGGCCGTCCTGTCCGATGCCGGTGTGGACGAGGTGATCGTGCTGGACCGCGACGAGCTGCCCGACCACCCGGGTCACCGCCGGGGTCTGCCGCAGGGGCGGCACGCTCATCTGCTGATGGCGGGCGGCATCGCGGCCCTGGAGGAGCTGGTGCCGGGGGTGCGCAAACGGCTGCTCGCGGCCGGGGCGCACGAGATACCCCTCAACTCGGGCATGCTCGCGCTCACTTCGGAGGGCTGGCTGCGCCGCTTCAAGCGCGAGGGGCCGGTGATGCTCACCTGCAGCAGGGCGCTGGTGGACTGGGTGGTGCGCACGGCGGTGCTGGACCAGACCCGGGTGGAGATACGCCGGGCGGCGGCGGTGGGGCTGACCGGCACCGCGCAGCGGGTGACCGGCGTGCGGACCGGGGCGCCCGGGGAGGAGGGGGACCTCGAGGCGGACCTGGTGGTCGACGCGAGCGGGCGCGGCACCCGGGTCGTCTCCTGGCTGGACGCGCTCGGGATCACCGGCATACGGGAGCGGACCGTGGACTCCGGGCTGGTCAACGCCACCCGCATCTTCCGCACCCCGGACGGCGCGGAAAGGTTCCCGCTGACCATCGTGCACGCCGACCCCTTCGCGCGGCGTCCCGGCCGCAGCGGGATGGTCATGCCGATCGAGGACGGCCGGTGGATGGTCAGCTGCGGCGGCACCCGGGGCGGCGAGCCGCCCGCGGACCCGGAGGGCTTCCTGCGCTACACGCTCGATCTGCCCGACCCGGTCGTGGGCCGGCTGATCTCCGGTGCGGAGCCGCTGACGGACGTGCATCTGAGCCGGTCCACCAGCAATGTGCGCCGCTATCTGGAGAAGTCGGCGCGGTGGCCGGAGCGGTTCGTGGTCCTCGGGGACGCGCTCGGCACCTTCAACCCGGTGTACGGGCAGGGCATGTCGGTGGCCGCGTTCGGCGCGCAGGTGCTCGGCCGGGAACTGGCGCGCGGCGGTCCGGCCGCGCCCGGTCTGGCCCGGCGGGTGCTGCGCGGGGCGGCCAGGCCGGTGGAGACGGCCTGGTCCATGGCGGTCGGGCAGGACGTGCTGTATCCGGGGGTGCGCGGCGGCCGGCCGACCGCCGCCGACCGGCTGGTCACGGCGTACACGCGCCGCATGATGAGGGCGGCCACCGGCTCCTACGCCGCGGCCTCGGCGCTCTGGGACGTCACCAGCATGCGCAGGCCTCCGACCCGCATGTTCCACCCGAGCGCGGTGCTGGCCGCCCTCATGGGCTCCCCGCTGCCGCCGTCGGCCGAGCCGCCGCTGACGCCGGGCGAGCGCGAGCTGCTGCGCAGCCTGGACCGCACGGGGCTGCCGGGCGTCTGAGAGCTGAGGCACCGTCAGGCAGAAGGTGCCGCTCCCCGCGGAACACCGCGGCCCGCCAGCTGCGCACCCACCGTTCCCATGTGCTCGGGCTGCGCATGCCGGAGGCGGGCGACGGCGTCAGCGGCGCGGCCACCCCGCCCCCTGCCCCGCCTCCTGCCGCCCGCAGGCCTGGGCCGCGGGGGCCGCGGCACTGACCGTGCAGTCGCTGCTCGGCCTGGCGGCGGACGCCCCCGCCGGCGTCCTCACCGTTGCCGCGGAGGTGCCCGAGGCGTTCCGGCCGCTGCGGCTGTCCGGCGTCCGCGTCGGCGGCGCCCCGGTCGGTATCACCGTGAGCGCCGACGGGACGCCCGAGGTCACGGCACCGGAGGGGATCACCGTGCGCACCGCGCCGTCACGGCTCGGCTGAGGCCGAGCGAGCCACCCGGGGTGGCTCATCCGGCGAACGCCGGCTGGGCCACCCCCTTGCCGATGCCCGGGATCACCAGCAGCGACCCGGCCAGCGGGTGCGGGGCGGTCAGGCCCACGCGGGCCGTGGTGACGTACAGGTCGGTGAGGCCCGCCCCGCCGAAGGCGCAGGCGGTGACCCGGGGCACGGGGAAGGTGAGGGTGCGGTCGAGTGCGCCGTCGGGGGTGTAGCGGCGGACCGCACCGCCGTCCCACAGGGCGACCCAGACGCAGCCGTCGGCGTCCACGGTGAGGCCGTCGGGGAAACCGGCGCCCTCCTCGATCTCGGCGAAGGGGCGGCGGCCGGACACCCGCCCGGTCGCCGGGTCGTGGTCGAGGACGTCGATGCGGCGGGTCGGGCTGTCGATGTAGTACATCAGCCGCCCGTCGGGGCTCCAGCCGGTGCCGTTGCTGACGGCGACGTCGTCGAGCACCGTGGTGACCTCGCCGTCGGGAGTGATCCGGGACAGGGTGCCGCCGCCCGGGGCCTCGTCGTAGCGCATGGTGCCGGCCCACAGGGAGCCGTCGGGTGCGACGGCGGCGTCGTTGCCGCGGCGGCCGGGCACCACCTCGCGGTGCAGCCAGCGGAAGGTGTCGTCGGGGTCGAGCAGGCCGATGCCGTCGCGCAGATTGAGGACCAGTCCCCCGCCGGTGCGGGGCTTGGCGGCGCCGATGTGCTGCTCGGTGCGGCGCAGGGTGCGCCGGCCGGTGGCGGGATCGTAGGTGTGGATGCGGCCGGCGAGGATGTCGACCCACAGCAGGCGGCCCGTCGCCGGGTCCCAGGTGGGGCCCTCGCCGAGGGTGGCTTCCGCGCGGACAACGACCTCGTATGCGCGGGTCATGCGGCGCTCCGGTGGCCCAGACGTTCGGACAGGTCGGCGGCGCCCTTGGCGGCGAACTGCTCCAGCTCGGCGCGGCGCTCCTCGCTCCAGCGGCTCATCGGCACGGAGATGGACAGCGCGGCGACCACCTCGCCGGTGCGGTCGCGCACCGGGGCGGCGACGCAGGAGACGTCCGGGTTGGACTCGCGGGTCTCCACGGCGATGCCCCGGGCGCGGATCCCGGCGAGGGCCTCGCGCAGTGCGGCCGGGTCGGTGATGCTGTTCGGGGTCATCGCGGCCAGTCCGGCGCCGTCGGGGATGCGCGCGGTCAGCTCCTCCTCGGGGAGGCTGGCCAGCAGCATCTTGCCGACGGCGGTGCAGTGGGCGGGCAGCCTGCGGCCGGCCGCGGAGACCATGCGCACGGCGTGGGTGGAGTCCACCTTGGCGATGTAGATGACGTCGGTGTCCTCGAGGATGGCCACATGAACCGTCTCGTCGCAGGTCTCGGCGACGGCCCGGGCGACCTGCCGGCCCTCGGCGGCGAGGTCCAGCTGTTCGGCGTAGCGGGCGCCGAGCTGGTAGGGGCGCACGCCGAGCCGGTAGCGGCCGGGCTGGTCGCTGACCGGGACGAGGTACTTGCGGGCGGCGAGCGTGGTCACCAGTTCGTGCACGGTGGTGCGCGGGAGCTGCAGCTTGCGCACGATCTCGGGGGCGGAGAGCGTGCCGTCCCCGTCGAGGAAGAGCTCGAGTATGTCGAGCGCCCGGGTCACGGCTGGTACGAGGCGTCCCACGACCGGCCCCCTCCTGTGTTCGGCCTGCGTCTCGATGCGTTCGAAATATCAACAGGCGGTCGGAATGGCGAACACAGGCTAACCAGGCCGCGTCGGCCGGGCAACGGGTGCCGGAGTCGGTATCGGGGGTGTCGGTGACCCGGGGGGCCGGGCGGCTCAGCGGCGGGCGTCGCCGAGGGCTCCGCGCAGGCGCTGGGCGCGCAGCACCAGTTCCAGTTCGAAGCGGCGGTCCGGGTCGTCGATCTCGTCGCCCCACAGCTCGCGGATCTGGCGCAGGCGGTAGCGGACGGTCTGCGGGTGGACGCCCAGGCGGGCCGCGACCTCGGGGGCGCCGCCGCGGGTCTCCAGCCAGGCCAGCAGGGTCTCCGCGAGGCGCCGGCCGTGGGTGGGGCCGCAGTGGGCCAGCGGGGCGAGGCATCTGCGGGCCAGGTCGTCGATGAGTTCCTCGGGCTGGAGCAGGACCAGCGCCTCGGTGTGCTCGGTGCAGTGCAGCACCTCCCCGGACGGCAGCAGGCCCCGCTCCATCAGCCGTACCGCGGCCTCCGCCCAGCGCAGCGACTTGGCCGCGTCGGCGAGCGGCACCGGCGGGCCGATCGCGCCGGACCAGCCGGTGAGCGCCCGGTGCAGCAACTCGGGACGGCCGGCGGCGTCCGGTTCGGGCACGACCATGCGGGGCTGCTCGTACTCCATGTCGAGCAGCACGCCCTGGCCGACGGCGGGGGCCATGGCCTCGCGCGCCGGGCGCAGCAGCACTCCGGCGGCGACCCTCTCGGGCAGCGGCCAGCCGATGCGGGCGGCCCGCTCGGCGAGCGCGTCGGCCGGATCGCCCAGGTGGTGCTCGGCGAGCAGCAGCTCGATCAGCTTGCGCTGCAGCCGCAGCCGTTCCCCGGCCTGCCGGGCGGCGGCCTCCGCGTAGCCGCGCACCGACTGGTCGACCAGCGTGTCGAGGTACTCGTAGCCGGCGTCGACCAGCTCGTACATGGCGGGCGGCGGGATGTCGACGCGCTGGCCGATCTCGGCGAAGCGGCGCCAGGCCAGGCGCACCCCCATCCGGTAGACCGCCTGCAGCGAGTCCAGGGAGCGGCCGTGCAGTCCCTCGCCGCGTCCGAACTCCTGGAACACCCCGGGCGGCACGGTGGGCCGGCCCTCGCTGTTCTCCAGGTGCTCGACGAACACCTCGATGGCGCGGCGGATGCCGACCAGGGCCATGGGTTCGCCGGAGTCGTCGAGGACCACGGGCAGGTGCGGGTACGCGCGCTGGATCTCGCTCATGATCTCCTCGGCGAGGCCGGGCGCCTCGGCCATGGCGATCTCGGCGAACCGGCGCACCTGGTAGCGCGGTACCTCGTTCCAGGCGGACCGGGTGGTCAGGGTGCGGGAGGGGGGCACGGCTCAGCTCCCCTGCCCCGCCTGCTCGTAGGTGATCAGGGGTGTGTCCGGCTGGTCGGGCGTGGCCTCGAGCAGCGCCACCGCGCCGAGCGCGGCGGCCACGGCCAGGGCCGCGCCGAGCGCCACGGTGAGCGCTGCGGCTAGCAGTCTGGACATCGCAGGGTCAGCCTCTCTGTCGGGAGGTTCCCCACCCCCGGCACTGTGCCCTCACCTCTGCCAGTCGTGCCCAACAGTGTCGACATGACATTGACACCCCGTCAAGGGGCGCTTACGGTTCCCGCCCCATACCGCATGCGCACTTTCCCCTCCACGGCCCCGACCTGACCCGTCGCGCCGTCCCAAGCCTCTGGAGTGCCCGGATGCGCCGTACTGCTTCTCCAATCTCCCTGGTCATACTGGGTCTCGGCACGTTTCTGCTGGTGCTGGCGCCCCTGCTGGCGTGGTACGTGAAACCGCGTGCCGCGGTGAACCCCATCGACATCGACACCACCGCGGTCTACACCGGCCGCGGCAGCGTCTTCGACACCGAGAAGATCGAGACGGTCCCGGACCAGAGGATCACCGTCACCCAGCGGGTGCGCGGTGACGTCGCGGACTCCGAGCGCAGCGGGAACGCCGTGTGGGACGTGGTCACCTCGGTCGACACGGACAAGTCCCTGCCGGCCGCCGACCCGCACGACGCGCTGGACCTGAACGTGCACCGCTGGGTGCTGGACCGGAAGACCACCGAGCCGGTGCACTGCTGCGAGGAGAAGCCCTACATCCAGGGCGAGGCGTACCTGAAGTTTCCCTTCGGCGTGCAGAAACGCTCCTACCGGTGGTGGGACAACACGCTCGGCGACACGGTGGTGCTGCGTTACCGGGGGACCGAGAAGGTCCAGGGCTACTCCGGCTACAGGTTCACCGGGAGCGTCCCGCCGACGAAGACCGGGACCCGGCTGGTGCCCGGCAGCATCGTCGGGCAGCCGGACCGGCCGCAGGTGCTGGCCGAGGAGTGGTACGCCAACCACGGCGTGGAGCTGGTCGTCGACCGGGCCACGGGCCGGGTGATCTACGCGCAGACCGGCCCCAGGCGCACCCTGCGCGCCCCGGGCGGGAAGAAGGACGCGGCGGTGCTGCTGGACGCCGAGAAGATCGCGTTCACCACCGAGACGCAGAAGGAGGCCGTGCGCCAGGCGAAGCGGGACAGCGGGCAGTTGCGGCTGGTCGGCGTGACGGCGCCGATCGGTGCGGCGGTGGCGGGATTCGTGCTGGCGGTGGCCGGCGGGGTTCTGGTGGCACGTGGACGGAAGGGAGACGGAACACCCGAAACGTCCGGAACGCCGGATGTGCCCCAGCCGACCCTCACGAAATGACACAACGTCAGGCAGAACAAAGCGGGATTTTGTCACCCCGGTGAGTAGCCGTGGGGAACGTGTGGGCGAAAACTGTCCAATCCCCACCCGAGCACACAGTGCCCCCACCTCACCCTCACCGGTCTGAAACCCACCCCCCACCCACACCGACCCCAGGCTGTGTCCCCACGCTGAGTTCCGCACCCTGACACGAGTTGGAGCACCGATGCCCCAGCACGTTCCGTCCATGCTGCGCCCCGCGTCCCCCAGCGCGCCGCAGCAGCCCCCGGCGGCTCCCCCGCATCCGCGCAGGATCGTCTTTCTCGCCCACCGGGACCTGGGGAATCCCTCCGCCGGCGGCTCCGAACTGCTGGTCGACCGGCTCGCCGACGGGCTGACCAGGCTCGGGCACCAGGTCACCCTGCTGTGCGGGGGGCCGGCCGCCTTCCGCGACTACCGGGTGGTGTCGGCGGGCGGCACCTACGGCCACTACCTGCGCGCCCGCTCCGCCTTCGCCCGGCAGGTCGGCGACTGCGATCTGCTGGTGGAGGTCTGCAACGGGGTGCCGTACCTGGCGTCGCTGTGGCATCACGGGCCCACGCTCTGCCTGGTCAACCATGTGCACACCGATCTGTGGGGCATGCGCTTCGGCGGGCCGCTGGCGCCTGCGGCCCGGCTCGGACGAAGACTCGAGCACTGGGCGCTGGGCGCCGCGCGGCCGGGCGGGCTGATGGTCGCCGTCTCCCCGTCGACGGCCCAGGCGCTGCGCGGCATCGGCGTGGCACGCGAGCGGATCCGGGTCGTGCACAACGGGGTCGAGGAGCCGGGTCCGTTCACCGGCCGGTCACCCGAGCCGCTGTTCGTGGCGGTGGGGCGGCTGGTCGAGTACAAGCGGATCGATCTGCTGCTGCGGCTGTGGGAGCGGGTGCGGCCGGTCACCGGCGGCCGGCTGATGATCGTCGGGGACGGGCCGCAGCGGGAGCGGCTGGAGCGGATGGCCGGTCCTGACGTCGAGTTCGCCGGGCATGTGTCCGATGCGGAGAAGCACCGGCTGCTGTGCGCGGCGTGGCTGCTGCTGCATCCCTCCGCGGTCGAGGGGTGGGGGCTGGTCGTCACCGAGGCGGCGGCCCGGGAGACACCGGCGATCGCCTTCGACGTGCCGGGGCTGCGCGACTCCGTGGTGGACGGGGAGACCGGGGTGCTGGCGCGGGGCGAGTCCTCGTTCGCCGCGGCCTGGTGCACCCTGGCGCTGTCCGCCGAGCGGCGGGAGGCGATGGGCAAGGCCGCGCGGGACCGGGCGGCCCGCTACCGCTGGGACCGGACGGTGCGGCAGTTCAGGGCGGTGGCCGCCGAAGCGGTGCGGAGCCGGCGGCCGTGACGCCCCTCGGCCGGGTCCGGGCGGCTCTGGTGCGGCTGCCGGTGCGCCGCGGCCGGCCGGAGGGCGCCCCGCGCACCGGAACCTCCTTCAAGGACCCCTCCCTCGCGCGGTCCCTGGCGCTCTTCAAGGCCTTCCTGCGCGAGCAGGACGACCCTCAGAGCTGCTACTCGCTGCTCGCCCGGGACGCCGCCGACCAGGTCGAGGCATACGGCGGCCCGGTGGCCGGGCGGGTGGTGGTGGACGTCGGCGGCGGCAGCGGCTACTTCACCGAGGAGTTCCGCAGACGCGGCGCCCTCGCCTGCCTCTTCGAGCCCGACCTGCGCGAACTCGGCGAGAAGCCGCCGGACGGCGCCGTCGTCGCCGACGGGTATCTGCTGCCGCTGGCCGACGGCGTCGCGGACGTCGCCTTCTCCTCCAACGTGCTGGAGCACGTCTGCGACCCGCAGACCTTCCTGAGCGAGCTGGTCCGGGTGACCCGGCCCGGCGGGCTGATCTATGTGTCGTTCACCAACTGGCTCTCCCCGTGGGGCGGCCACGAGTGGGCCCCCTGGCACTACCTCGGCGCCGAGCGGGCCCGCGCCCGCTACGAGCGGCGCACCGGCAAGGCCGCCAAGCACACGCTCGGCGTGAACCTCTTCCCCGTGCACATCGGCACCACGCTGCGGCAGGTGCGCGCCCGCGACGACGTGCGGATCGTCTCGGCGCGCTCCCGCTACTGGCCCTTCCTCACCGAGACCGTCGTCAAGGCGCCGGTCCTGCGTGAGTTCGCCACCTGGAACCTCCTCCTCATCCTCCGGCGGTGTCCCGTATGACGACCACGGTCCAGGCTCCTCCTCCGGCAGCCGTCCCCTTCACCGTGACCGCCTCCGGCCCTCCCGAGGGCCCGCGGTCGCGGCGCTGGCTCGCGGGGTTCTGGGCCGTGGTGTTCGTGCTGTTCGTCGCGGCGGAGCCGGGGCGGCAGACCTTCGACACCAAGCTCGGCGTCACCACCGACCCGGGCCAGTTCCTGGCCGACCTGGGGCAGTTGTGGCAGGACCGGGGCTCCTTCGGCGGGATCTCCGACCAGTACATCGGCTACCTGTGGCCCATGCTGCCGTTCTACTGGCTGTGCGACCTGGTCCGGCTGCCGGTGTGGGTCGCCGAACGGCTGTGGATGTCGCTGATCGTGTCGGTGGCGTTCTGGGGCGCGCTGCGGCTGGCCGAACGGCTGAACGTGGGCAGCCGGGGCTCGCGGCTGCTCGCCGCCCTCGCCTACGCCCTGTGGCCGGTGTTCACCACCGTGGTCGGCTCCACCTCGGCCGCCGCGCTGCCGGGCGCGCTGCTGCCGTGGGTGCTGCTGCCGCTGACCGACGAGCGCTACTCGGCCCGGGTGGCCTCCGTGCGGTCGGCGCTGCTGGTGGCGTGCATGGGCGGGGTCAACGCCGCCTCGACGCTGGCCTCGCTGCTGCCGGTGGGGCTGTATCTGCTGTCCCGGCCGCCGGGGCCGCGGCAGCGCAAGCTGATCGCCTGGTGGGTGCCGGCCGTGATCGTGGCGACCGCCTGGTGGTGGATACCGCTGCTGCTGCTCGGCATCTACGGCGAGAACTTCCTGCCGTACATCGAGAGCGCGCGGACCACCACCGACACCATGGCGGCGACCGAGGCGCTGCGCGGCGCCGGCAACTGGGTGGCCTATCTGCACTTCGGTGAGGCGTGGCTGCCGGCCGGCTGGGCGGTGGCGACCTCGGTGGTCGTGATCGTCTGCTCGGCCCTCGCCGCCGGGCTGGGGCTCGCCGGACTGGCCCGCCGGGACCTGCCCGAGCGGCGCTGGCTGGTGCTGACGGTGCTGGTGGCGGCGCTGATCCTGCTCGCCGGGTACGGGGGCGCGTTCGGGGCGCCGTTCCACTCGGTGGTGCGGGACTGGCTGGACGGCTGGCTGGCGCCGTTCCGCAACATCTACAAGTTCCAGACCGGTCTGGCACTGGCGCTCGTCCTCGGACTGGCCCATCTGGTGGGCCTGGTCCAGCGGGAGCCGGGCGACGCCGGGCGGCTCACCGGTCGTGCCCGGCGGGGGCGCCGGGTGGCGCCGCTGGTGGCCGCGGTGCTGATCCTGCCGGGGCTGGCCTGGCCGTACCTCAACGGCTCGGTCCTCAGCCCCGGTTCTTTCCAGGAGATCCCCACGTACTGGAAGACCACCGCCGACTGGCTGGAGAAGTACTCCCCCGACTCGCGCGCCCTGGTGGTGCCGGCCACCGCGCACGGCATCCACACCTGGGGCTCCACGATCGACCAGCCGCTGGATGTGGTGGCGAAGTCGCGGTGGGCGCAGCGCGACTACGTGCCGTTCGGCACGCCGGGCAACCGGCGCGCGATGGACGCGGTCGAGCAGGCGCTGATGACCGGCGCCGCGGTGCCGGGCCTGGCCGACTACCTGAGCCGGGCCGGCGTGTACTACGTGGTGGTCCGCAACGACCTGGACCCGGACCAGATCGGGCATGTGCCGACGACCACGGTCAAGCGGACCCTGGAGCAGTCCGGGTACGAGCGGGTGACCGGGCTCGGGCCGGTGATGACCGGCGGGCGGATCGCCGACGGCACGCCGTTCCAGGTGGAGGGGCTGTATCCGCGGCAGCGGGCGGTGGAGATCTACCGTCCGGTGGGTGAGGAGGTGCCGCGGCCCGGCCAGGCCCGGCTGGCGCCGGTCGCCGAGACCGCCGTGGTCTCCGGCGGGCCCGAGGCGCTGCTGCCGCTGGCGGACCGGCTGCGCGGGCGGCCCGCCGTGCTGACCGGCGACCACCACCCCGGCCTCGGCACCCCGCCGGTGCAGGTGACCGGCGACGGGATGCGGCGCGCGGACACCCGGTTCGGGCTGGTCAACGCCAACACCTCGTACACGTACACCGCCGACGAGCGCAACGCGCCCGACGCCGCGCAGAACGCCGGCGAGGGACCGCACCAGATCCTGCCGGTGAAGGGCCAGGTGCACCAGACGGTGGCCGAACTGCGCGGCGCCCGCTCGGTGACGGCCTCCTCCTACGGCAACTGGCTGTTCCATCTGCCGCAGTTCGACCCGGTCAACGCCTTCGACGGCGACCCGGGGACGGCGTGGACGGAAGGGTCCGCGACCTCGCCGGACGGGCAGTGGCTGCGGATCGAGTTCAACGGCCGCTACGACATGCCCGGTTCGTTCTCCGTCATCCCGCTGCCGCAGGAGGGCGTGCGGGCCGCGCCGGTCAAGGTGCGGGTGGAGACCGAGAACGGCTCCGAGACCGGCTTCCTGCGGGCCGACGGCAGCAAGCAGCGCGTCAAGGCGCCCGAGGGGCAGACGCGCTGGATGAAGCTGACCATCGTCGACTCCGAGGCCCGGACCTCCAAGCTGGGCGGGGCCGGCTTCGCCGAGGTGGAGCTGCCGCGGGTGCAGGTGACCCGGCTGCTGCGGCTGCCCACCGACGCGGAGAACTCCACCTCCCCCACCCAGGTCTTCTCGCTGCACCGGGCGGCCGACCCCACCGGGCTGTCCGCCACCGGCACCGAGAACGGGCTGCACCGGCGGTTCACCACGGCCGCGGGCGGCACGTTCGAGATCCGGGCGAAGGCGGTGGCGGTGCCCGGCGAGGCCCTGGACCGGCTGCTGTACGAGGTGGCGCCCCGGCAGCGCGACCGGATCGTGGCCACCGCCGACTCCGTGGCCCGCCTGGGCGCGGGGCTGTCCGCGCGCAACCTCACCGACGGCGACCTGACCACGGCGTGGATCGCGGGCGGCCGGCCCACCATCCATCTCACCTGGCAGGGCAAGCAGTCGGTCGGCGAGATCGTGCTGGCCCCGGCGGGCGGCCTGTCCGCCCGCGCCGCCGAGGTGCACATCTCCTCCCCGGACGGCGCGGCCATCGCCGAGGCCGACAAGAACGGCATCGTCCGCTTCCCGCCGATCACCACCGACCGGCTGGACATCACCATCACCCGGACCGCGCCGCTCACCCTGCACAACCCCGTCGTCGACGAGGACCTGCAGCTGCCGGTGGGGCTGACCGAGGCGTACATCCCGGCGCTCGAGCAGTACCGCACCCCGCAGCCGTCCGAGAACCGGAAGTTCTCGCTGCCGTGCGGCAAGGGCCCGGACCTGGTGGTCGACGGCGAGCTGTACCAGACGGGCGTCACGGGCACGGTCCGGGACCTCAGGGAGCGGCGCCCGGTGGAGGTGACGCTGTGCCAGGAGGGCCGCGCCGACCGGCAGCTGGAGCTGACGGCGGGCGGTCACCGGGTCGAGGGCGGCGACGCCGGCCCGCTGGCGCTCACCGAGGTGACCCTGACCCGTGGCTCTCTGCAGGAGGCCTCGGCGTCCGGGCGTGAGCTGCGGATCCGGGACTGGCTGGGCGACCGCCGCGAGGTGAGCGTCGGCTCGGGCGCGGCCTCGTACCTGACCATGTTCGAGAACTACAACGAGGGCTGGACCGCGATCCTGAACGGCGAGAAGCTCACCCCGCTGCGCCTGGACGGCTGGCAGCAGGGCTGGCGGATCCCTGCGGGCGCGGGCGGCACGGTGAAGCTGAGCTACGAGCCGGCCACGACGTACGACGCGGCGCTGATCGGCAGCGGGGCCGGGATCGCGGTGCTGATCGGGCTGGCGCTGTGGCGTCGCAGGGCCGAGAACCCCGACGAGCCGCAGCCGGCCGCACCGGCGCCGGGCCTGTGGCTGGGTGCGGTGGCGCTGACGCTGGCCGGCGTGGTCGTCGCGGGCTGGTGGGCGCTGCTGGTCCCGGCGCTGGCCCTGCTGGCCGTGCGGCGCCCGGGAGTTCTGGCACCGGTCGCGTTGGTGTCCCTCGCCGCGGCCGGAGTGGTGGCGGCGACCGGGGCGGGCGAGCCGGTGCGGGCGGGCGGGGGCGCGTTCGGGCATCTGGCCCAAGTCCTGGCGCTGATCGGCCTGTTCGCGGCGCTGGTGAGCGTCGGTGAGCCGCGCGGGCGGGACGGGCGAGGGGAGGCGGACGACGGGGACCCCGGCGCGACGGCGGTGCTGCCGCCGGTGGCGCCGGCTCCGGCCCCGGCCGCGGGACCGCCCCCGCCGGGCTTCCCGCCGGCCGGCGCGCCGCCGCGCACCTTGCCATCGCCGGGCACCTCTACGCCGCCGAGCACCTCACCGCCGGCGCACACCTCACCGCCGGCGCCCGGACAGCCGCCGGGGGAGCCTTCGTCCGCGATGCCGCCGGGCGGCCCCGCACAGGGCGGCCCGGGGCACGGCAGCTCGGGACAGCGTGGCCCGGCACAGGGCGGCCCGGGGCACGGCGCCCCGGGACAGCGTGGCC
>NZ_BAAAIZ010000045.1:10287-14759 GCF_039526425.1 Streptomyces thermospinosisporus | reverse complement strand
CTTCGGCGGCCCGCACGTCCGCTACGTCCTGGACGAGAACCCCATGAGTTTCTGATCAATACCAGACGATGTATCTCGTGGCAACCGCGATGGGCCTGGCCCCGTGCGCTCTCGGGTCTGGCGACGAGGTGGCCGGCGCACGGCTGCTTGGGCTGTCGGCGGCGTCGGAACTGGGAGTGGGCGAGTTCATGCTCGGCCGCCAGGTTTCTACAGCGGCTGGTCGCAAAGCGCGTGCTCACCGTCGCAGTCAGACGACGTGGCGTCCGTACCTCGGTCCGGAATGGGCATCCGCGTGAGAATCTCCGGGCCGGCAGTGACCGCTTCGCCCAGTCGATGACGTCGACCGGGTCTGGCCGACCTGTCCAGGAGCCCGGCAGACGTCAATGACCAGCCTCCCTTGGCGTCGGTGGAAGCGAGGTGGTGCTGCCTCTGCGTCGGCGCTCCCGAAGATCCGGTCACCAGAGATGGGACTTGTGGTATCGGATCTCGGAGCGATCCGGCACGGGCACGGGAGGTCCCCCCGAGGAGGTCGGGCACCGCCCGCTGGTAGATGGCGTACACCGTGGGCAGCTCGGCGAGGCGGGCGCGCTCGTCGATGGCGTGCGGCCCCTCGTACGGCACCCCGAAACCGGCCGCGGCCGGGATTCCCACCCCGGCGAGGAGGTTGCCGATGTTCGACGGGCCGGCGGTCTTCGCCCGCACATTCAGCCCCGCCTCGGCGGCAGCGTTCAGCAGAGCGGCGGCGGGCTGCCCGCCGCCCTCGGCGAGGCGGAAGAGCGGCCACGCGGCGACGGGCGTGACCTCGGTCGGCCGAGGGGCAGGCAGTTGGGCATCGAGCTCGGCGACGGCCTTGCGGACGAGCGTCTCGGCATCGCGGGCGTCGAAGCCGGGCGTGGTGCGCACGTCGATGTTCAGTTCGCACCGGTCCGGGACGACGGAGAAGCCCTCGCCACCGTGGAAGGAGGTCACCGACAGTTTCAGGGGAAGGGGGACGCGGAGTCCGAGTCGACACCGAGCAGGTCGGCAGAGTCCAGCAGAGGCACCACGTGGGCAGCGCGGGAGATGGCGCCCACCACGGTCCTGCTGGCCCCGGAGTGCCCGGAAGGGACGTGCACGGCGAGGCGGGACCGCCATAGGCCCCGGCCGCCGACCACGACGTCCTCCAGCCCCGGATAGCCATCATTACCCCGGCCGGACGGGCCGGCGTAACGTCGGAGGGACAGGCACGGGGACCGCCGAAGCCGCCGGTGTGCTCGTCGACGTCCTGGAGCACGGCCAGCCAGCCTTGCCCATGGTGGACCAGCACCGCCACCTAGCCGGCCACCTCCTCCAGGCGGCGGGCCGCGCTGTCAAGGAGCATGTCCAGGGCCGTCGGGTAGGCGCTGGTGACCATGCGGGTGGCCAGCAGGGGGGCCGCCTCAGCGATGCGGGGGTGGGTCTCGGCGGGGAGGCGGGCGTAGGTCGAGCGCCACATCTCCTCGTCGGAGCGGAGCGCCGCGCTGGGCAGGGCGAGGGATGCGGCGTCGAGGGCGGCGAAGGCGAGCGTGGTGTCGATGAAGGCGTGGTAGATCCGCACCGTCTCCGGCAGGGGGAAGCCGGCGGTGCGCAGCACGTCCAGCACCGCCTCGTCCGCGGCGAGCTCATGGGCGCGGCCGGTGACCCGGGAGGCGGTCAGCACCGCCGCCTGCGGATGGGAGACGTAGGCCTCGTGGATGCGCAGGCCGATGCTGCGCAGGTCCTCGCGCCACTGCCCCGTGCGCCGCCAGCCGTGCAGCGCGCGGCCGATGAGGGCGTCGCCGATCGCCAGAGTGAGGTCGTCCATGCCGCGGAAATAGCGGTAGAGCGTGCTGGGGTCGCAGTCCAGGGCGAGGCCCAGCCGGCGGGCGGTCAGGCCGGTGCTGCCGTGCTCGCGGAGCAGGCGCAGCGCGGTCTCGACGATCAGTTGCTCCGACAGCACCCGTCCGCTCTTCGTAGGCCGGCGCCGCCGCCGCTTCTCCTCGGGCACCACCGGTTTCGCCATCGCGTCCGCCTCCCGTCGTCGCGGATCGTTCTTCCGGGCCGGGCTTCGAGGGCCGGAGCCCGGAGCGCCCTTATGCCAACGCCATTGACCTTACGACACTGCCGGGCGTTGGATCTGGCTCGAGGGGCCCCTCGGCGCAATCGGCGTTTTCATGAGACGAGGACAAGGAAAGGGAGTGCGCGTGATGCGTGTACTGCTCGTGGGCGCGGGCGGCGTGGGTACGGCGATCACCCGGATCGCGGCCCGCCGGCCGTTCTTCGACCGGATGGTGGTGGCCGACTACGACCCCTCGCGTGCCGAGGCGGCGGTCTCCGCCCTCGGTGCCGACGCCGGCCGGTTCCAGGCCGAGCGGGTGGACGCCGGTGACGAGGCGCAGGTGGCGGCGCTGCTGGCGAAGCACGAGTGCGATGTGCTGCTCAACGCCACCGACCCCCGGTTCGTGATGCCGCTGTTCCGGGCCGCGCTGGGCGCCAAGGCCACCTATGTCGACATGGCGATGTCGCTGTCGAAGCCGCACCCCGAGCGGCCGTACGAGGAGTGCGGGGTGAAGCTCGGCGACCAGCAGTTCGAGCGGGCCGCGGAGTGGGAGAAGGCCGGCGCGCTGGCTCTGGTCGGCATGGGCGTGGAGCCCGGCCTGTCGGACGTCTTCGCACGGTACGCCGCCGATGAACTCTTCGACGAGATCGAGGAGATCGGCGTCCGCGACGGGGCCAACCTCACGGTGGAGGGCTACGACTTCGCACCCTCCTTCAGCATCTGGACCACCATCGAGGAGTGCCTGAACCCGCCGGTGGTGTACGAGGCGGGCCGCGGCTGGTTCACCACCGAGCCGTTCAGCGAGCCGGAGGTGTTCGACTTCCCCGAGGGCATCGGCCCGGTGGAGTGCGTGAACGTCGAGCACGAGGAGGTGCTGCTGGTCCCGCGCTGGGTGAACGCGCGCCGGGTCACCTTCAAGTACGGGCTGGGGCGGGAGTTCATCGACACGCTCAAGACGCTGCACCTGCTGGGCCTGGACCGCACCGAGCCGGTGACGGTGCCGAGCGCGCAGGGGCCCGTTCAGGTCTCCCCGCGGGACGTGGTCGCGGCCTGCCTGCCCGACCCGGCGACGCTGGGCGACCGGATGCACGGCAAGACCTGCGCCGGGACGTGGGTGCGCGGAACGAAGGACGGCGCGCCGCGCGAGGTGTACCTGTACCACGTGGTCGACAACCAGTGGTCCATGGCCGAGTACGGCTGCCAGGCGGTGGTGTGGCAGACCGCGATCAACCCCGTGGTGGCGCTGGAACTGCTCGCCACGGGCGAGTGGTCGGGGACCGGCGTGCTCGGTCCGGAGGCGTTCCCGGCGAGGCCGTTCCTGGACCTGCTGAACGCCTACGGCTCGCCGTGGGGCATGCGGGAGCAGTGACATGCCCTGTTTCACCCGTGGCCGGCAGGTCACCCGGAAGGGAGCAGAGCATCCCCGAGGGGGCTTGAGGGATGCGTTCCCGACTCCGGACACAGGTGACTTTGCATGGACAACTGGCGTGCCCGCGCTGCCTGTCGGGACGAGGGTCCCGACCTCTTCTTCCCGATCGGCACCACCGGCCCGGCCCTGGTGCAGACCGGGCAGGCCCAGGCGGTGTGCCGGCTTCTGTCGCAGGCGCTGGGTGCTCAGGCATGGCAGGAGTCCGGGCTGGGAGCCCCGACGGACGTCGACGAACTCCAGCGGAAGTTCACCAGGCTGGAGCAGCGAGACGTTGAGCTCACCGCCCAGTTGGAAGAGGCTCGGTCCGGCCTCGATGCCGCACGAGCGGCCAACCGGGACCTCACCAGAGCACTGAACCAACGCAACTGAGTCAGCAACTGACACCCGGGTCGGCGACCGGCAGTCGCCGACCCGGACGCCTCAAGTGCCTGGTCCGACCACGGCGGTCGGACTCGTGCCTGTGCTTGTCGAGTGAGATGACCGACCACTGTATCCAGTTCAGGGGTGCCGGGCCGGCAGCTGCTCCCCAGTTGCGGGGAGAGGCATTGCCGGATCCAATGGGGTATGAATCGCACCGACAGTGCTGACCCTGGGCACCCCTGATTGGAACACTCTTTCCGCGTGTCGAAGCCGCGGTACCCGGTCTGCCCGCAGAGCCACATCAGCCCGTCCGTAATCGAGGCGATCAAATCCATGGAAGCAGCGCGCAGTATCTCAGTGACCAGCAGGTCTCCGGGAAACCTGGACGTATTCACCGTCGGCTCCGACGGTGTCGTATACACCGGTTGGTGGTATGAAGGCGCAGAATGGAGCGCCATCACCAGTGACTGGCGCCCCATTGGCGGATTCTTCCCGCCCGGTGCACCCGTGACCGCCATCTCCAAGTCACCCAACAGCATTGATCTCTTTGTCACCGGTAACGACGGCCGGGTGTACACGTCGTGGTGGTACGAGGGAAACGAGTGGTCGGGCATCAACGACAACTGG
>NZ_BAAAIZ010000045.1:0-10218 GCF_039526425.1 Streptomyces thermospinosisporus | reverse complement strand
GTCGTGGTGGTACGAGGGAAACGAGTGGTCGGGCATCAACGACAACTGGCGCCCGATCGGCGGATTCTTCCCGGCAGGAGCGCCCGTGGCTGCTATCACCAAGTCGCCCAACAGCATCGACCTGTTCATCACCGGCAACGACAAGCAGGTCTACACGTCATGGTGGTACGCGGGGTCGGACTGGTCAGGCATCAACGACAACTGGCGCGGGCTCTGGTTCGCACCCGATGACGAAAAGCAGCTTTTCGACCTGATCAACGAGGCACGTAAACATCCGGAAAAGTATCCGCCTCACGGAAATACCGCAGGTGCAAACATGTCTGCGTGCGCAAAAGGTTTCGAGCTCTCAGGAGAATTGATGGATATAGCACGCGCCCACACCGTCTACTTGAAAGACCAACCGAAGGAGTGGGTTAATACCGGTGACAACATGCACCGCGACCCTAGTGGAAAACTAGTTTGGGACTCCGGAGAGCCGATGGACCAGGCAGGTTATCACGCCTGGCGGGCAGAGAACGTAGCCGTAGGGTTCACGACCCCGGAAGCTGCGGTGCGCTTCTGGATGCAAGATGATGAAAGATTTGGCTGGGGACACCGCAACGCCATCCTCAGGTGTGAAACCCTGGAGGCTGGCGTAGGTCATTATCAAGGCGGTCCATGGGGCCACTACTGGACGCTCGACATGGGCACAAAGTAATCTAACGGGCCGGTCGCACCGCCTTTTCAGGGCGCGCATGTTCGCCTTCAACCACTCCACGTCACGCCCGACGGCCCGAACGACACGGACGGCAGCTGCTGCCAAGTGCAGCTCGGCGTGGCCACGAACACGATCGCAGCCAGTACCTCGCGGTCACCATGGCCGTCTACCGCCTCCTTGCGGACAGGTCGCGCCCCCGGCACCATCAGCTGGAACGACTCTCCCAGCTCATCCGGCACCAGACGCTCAGCGATTCCCAGTCCGGGACATCACCGAGCCCGCCAAATGAGATGAGCTGTTGGGCGGCGAGGCGGTCCAGCTCCTCACCGATCGCCTCGCGCACCGCTTCGTGCTGCGGACCGAGCGCAAACTGCTGGTCTGTCCACCGCTCACGCGGGTACAGCCACACCGGCCGACCCACAAGATCGTCCGACTCCGCGTCAAACCGCGGCCACACATGCGCGTGCACGACCGGGTCGGTGTTCCCCCAGGATCTACAGATTGACCCGTCGGAAGGCTGGATCCAGCCGCCCGCAGGCACGTTCGACGGCCTCGCCCAGTTTGTCCATGTCGGACAGGAATGCCAGACGCTTGCTCTTCGGAAGATCCGACAGTCGCTCCACCGCGGGATCGTCCACCAGGAGCACCGAGTATCCCGGCAGGAACTGCACGTCCCCGATCACCGCGAATCCTCCAGCTTCCGGAGCATCGCAGGGTTCTCGCCCCGAACGGCACTGCCGATCGGTCCTTCCGCCAGTCATCAGTCATGATCGACCGCCCAACATCAACTAGCGCCACATGTGTTGCACACGATACTGTCGATCATACCGGCGCTGAGCTGCACAAACTGGTCTCCACTCGCCTCGCGCCACACGGTCACCCCCAGAGAAGGCGGCGCTGCCCGATGCGGGAACAGTGCCTGGAGTGGGCGCTGGAGACCGGGCAGTCCATCGGAGTGTGGGGCAGCACGAGCGAGACGGAACGCCGTGCGCTCAAGCGGCGCACGGCCGCACGACGCGGTTCCGGCTGGGCGGGCGGAGAGCACCGGCCGCCCGCTCGGCCGGACTTCACCGGAAGGGGCCGAGGATGAGTGTGCGGTTGCGGCGGGTGTACGAGCCGCCCGAGGCGGACGACGGGGTGCGGGTGCTGGTCGACCGCCTGTGGCCCCGGGGGCTGGCGAAGGAGGCGGCCCGGATCGACGAGTGGCCCAAGGGGCTGACCCCGTCGGCCGAGCTGCGCCGCTGGTACCACGCGGGCAAGGGGTCGTACGAGGAGTTCCGCGAGCGCTACGAGGCGGAACTCGACGTCCCCGAGGCGGCCGAGCTGCTCGAGCATGTGCGTGAGCTGGCCGCCAAGGGGCCCGTGACGCTGCTGACCGCCGCCAAGGACCCGGAGCGCAGCCATGCGGCTGTGCTCGCCGGGTTGCTGGAGGAGGACTGAGCCCCGCCGCACCGCCTCGGGGTGCCCCCGACCGACTCAGCTGCGCCTTCGGGCGGCTCGCACCGACTCCGGGCCGCCCGCACACGCCTTCAGGAGCCGCCCGTGGGCGCCTTCGGGGGCCGCCTGATGCGCCTTCAGGCCGTCTGCTGTGCCGCCGCCCGGCCCGCGGCGCGGCCGGAGAACAGGCAGCCGCCGAGGAAGGTGCCCTCCAGGGCGTTGTAGCCGTGGACGCCGCCGCCGCCGAAACCGGCGACCTCGCCGGCCGCGTAGAGGCCGTCAATCGGGCTGCCGTCGGTGCCGAGGGCGCGGGAGTCGAGGTCGGTCTGGATGCCGCCCAGGGTCTTGCGGGTGAGGATGTGCAGCTTGACGCCGATCAGGGGGCCGGCCGCGGGGTCGAGGATGCGGTGCGGGGTGGCCACCCGGCCGAGCCGGTCGCCTATGTAGCGGCGGGCGTTGCGGATGCCCTGCACCTGGGAGTCCTTGGCGTAGGGGTTGGCCATCTGCAGGTCGCGGGCCTCGATCTGGCGCCGGATGACGGACGCGTCCAGCAGGGGCTTGTCGGTGAGGGCGTTCATCTTGTCGACGAGCTGTTCCAGGGTGGGCGCGGTGACGAAGTCCGCGCCGTTGCGCAGGAAGGCGTCCACCGGACCGGGCGCCCCCTTGCCGAGCAGCCGCTCGCGCAGGAAGCCGGCGCGGTCCTTGGCGGTGATGTCCGGGTTCTGCTCGGAGCCCGACAGGGCGAACTCCTTCTCGATGATCTTCTGGGTGAGGATGAACCAGGAGTGGTCGTACCCGGCGATGTCCTCGGTGGTGCGCAGGTGCTTGAGGGTGCTCAGGGTGTCGTAGCCGGGCAGGCAGGGCTCGGGCAGGCGGCGGCCCAGGGCGTCGAACCACATCGAGGAGGGGCCGGGCAGGATGCGGATGCCGTGGCCGGGCCAGATGGGGTCCCAGTTCTGCAGGCCCTCGGTGTAGTGCCACATGCGGTCCCGGTTGACCAGGCGCACCCCGGCGCGGGCGCTGATGTCGAGCATCCGCCCGTCGACATAGGCGGGGACGCCGGTGACCATCTCGGCGGGCGGGGTGCCGAGGCGTTCGGGCCAGTAGCGACGGACGATGTCGTGGTTGCCGCCGATGCCGCCGCTGGTGACGATCACGGCCTGGGCGGTCAGCTCGAACTCGCCGACCGCGTCCCGGTTGGAGGCGACGCCGCGCGGGGAGTCGTCGGGGGCCAGCACGGTGCCGCGCACACCGCGGGCGGCGCCGTTCTCCATGACCAGTTCGTCGACGCGGTGGCGGTGGTGGAAGGTGAGCAGCCCGTCGCTCGCCGCCTGCTTGGCGTACCGGACGAACGGTTCGACGACGCCGGTGCCGGTGCCCCAGGCGATGTGGAAGCGGGGCACGCTGTTGCCGTGGCCGTCGGCGCGCAGGTCGCCGCGCTCGGCCCAGCCGACGGTGGGCAGGAAGGTGATGCCGTGCCCGTCGAGCCAGGGCCGCTTCTCCCCGGCCGCCCACTCGACATAGGCGCGGGCCCAGCGCACCGCCCAGGAGTCCTCGTCGTCCAGCCGGTCGAAGCCGGCGCTGCCCTGCCAGTCGCTCCAGGCCAGGTCGAAGGAGTCCTTGATGCCGAGGCGCCGCTGCTCCGGGGAGCCGACCAGGAACAGCCCGCCGAAGGACCAGAAGGCCTGCCCGCCGAGGTTGGCGGCGTTCTCCTGGTCGACGAGCGCGACCCTGCGGCCCCTGCTGGTCAGTTCGTGGGCCGCGACCAGGCCCGCGAGCCCCGCTCCCACGACGACGGCATCGGCGTCCATGGCCTCCCCTTCCCTACTCACTCACGCCCGCGCGGGGCCGGTTCGGCGCTGCCCTCGGTGAGCAGCGCGGTCAGCAGTTGTTTCAGCCAGGCCCGGGCGCCGGCGACGTCCCGGTCCAGCAGCAGTTGGGTGGTGACGCCGTCGTACGCGGCGACCACGGCGTGCGCGGCGCTGCCGGCGTCGCCGAGCACGGCGGGCAGCGGGGTGTGACCCCGGGCCCTGGCCAGCCGCTCGGCGATGGCGCCGCGCAGTCTGGCCCGGTGTTCCAGCAGGGTGCGGGCGACCTCCGGGTCGCGGGCGGCATGCACCAGGAAGTCCGTCTTCACCAGCAGCCAGTCCCGGTCGAGCAGCAGCACGCCGGTGACCCGGTCCACGGCGGCGGGCACGTCCAGGTCGGGGCCGTCCTGGGCGAGGGCCTCGGAGACCTGCCGGGCGATCAGCTCGGCCCGCTCCTCGTACAGGGCGAAGAACAGCTCGTCCAGGCTGGAGAAGTTGGAGTAGAAGGCGCCCCGGCTGTATCCGGCGGCCTCGCAGATCTCCTCGATGGAGACATGCCCGAAGCCCTTGGCCGCGAAGACGGAGAAGGCGGCCTGCAGGAGGTTCGCCCGGGTGCGGGCACGGCGCCTGGTGACCTGCCCCGTGGTGCCGCCGGTCCGCATCACTGCCCCACCTCCGTTCGATACGCGAACGTATTCGATACGCCGGTGTATCGGAAGGGGCCGGAGAGGCCGTTGTTTCCGAGGCCCGTGGCGAGGTTCTGCTTCCGAGGTCTGTGGCGAGGTTCGTGACCCGGCACCCCGTGGGGCGCACCCGGAGGCTCACTGTAGAACGCATTTTCGAATACGAGGTACGCTGGTGCCATGAGCACGCACCGGCCCGCCGCCCTTCAGGGGTCGCTGTTCGACCAGGCCGACGAGCCCCGGCTCGGTCCGCCGGCCGGGCTGCGCCGCACGCATCTGGGGTCCGGCGCCTGGATCGACGTGCTGCCGGGCTGGCTCAGCGGCTCGGACGCGCTGTTCGAGCACCTGGCCGCCGAGGTCCCCTGGCGGGCGGAGCGGCGCACCATGTACGACCAGGTCGTCGACGTCCCCCGCCTGCTCGCGTACTACCGCGAGGACGATCCGCTCCCCCATCCCGTCCTCGCCGAGGCCCGGGACGCGCTGAGCGCCCACTACGCCGACGAGCTGGGCGAGCCGTTCGCCACGGCCGGGCTGTGCTACTACCGGGACGGCCGGGACAGCGTCGCCTGGCACGGCGACCGGATCGGCCGGGGCGCGCGCGAGGACACGATGGTCGCCATCCTCTCCGTGGGCGCGGCCCGTGACCTGCTGCTGCGTCCGGCCGGTGGCGGCCCCGTCGTCCGCCGGCCGCTGGGCCACGGGGATCTGATCGTGATGGGCGGTTCCTGCCAGCGCACCTGGGAGCACTCGGTCCCGAAGAGCACCCGGGCCGCCGGACCGCGCATCAGCATCCAGTTCCGCCCGCGGGGCGTGAACTGAGCCGGTCCCCGCTGCCGGAAGGAACCCGCCCCCCACTGCCGGAAGCCTGTCCTCCCCTCTGCCGCTCGCGCACACTGGGCGCACCCAGAAGCGGGAGGGCCGATGGGAGGAAACGGCGGGCGACCGGGAGCATACGGCGGACGGCGCGGCGAGCTGGACGTACTGCGCGCACTGGTCGTCCTCGGCCTGGTCTTCTTCCACGCCGCGCTGGTGTTCTCCCCCGACGACGACTTCTACGTGAAGAATCCGCAGACCACCGGGGCCGTCACGGTGCTCGCCGGGTTCGGCGTGGTGTGGGCGATGCCGATGCTGTTCCTGGTGGCGGGCCTGGGCGCCCGGCACTCGATCCGCCGGCGCGGCCCCGGTGGCTTCGCCCGGGAGCGGCTGCTGCGGCTGGGCGTCCCGCTGGTCTTCGCGACCGTGGTGCTGTGCCCGCTGCCGCAGTGGCTGCGCCGGCGGGCCGCCGACCCCGGCTACGACGAGCCGTATCCGAGCTTCTGGGGGCGGTTCCTGACCGTCCGGCCGGATCTCGCGGACTTCCCGTTCGTGCTGGACGGCGAGTACTTCGAGACCGGGCATCTGTGGTTCGTCGTGCTGCTGCTCGCCTTCTGTCTGCTGCTCGCGCCGGTCGCCGCCGCGCTGGCGGCCGCCTCCGGGCGGCTGGTCCCCGTGCTCGGCCGCCGTCCGGCGCTGCTGCTGGCGCCCGCACTGCCGCTGGCCGCCGTGAACGCGCTGCTGGGCATGGAGGAGGGCTTCGCGGGCTGGAACCGGTGGGCGTATCTGCTGTTCTTCGCCTACGGGTTCGCCCTCGCCGACGAACCGCGGGTGAGGGAGGCGACCAGCCGGGCGGCGGTCGCCGTCGGGGTGCTCGGGCTGGTGCTGTTCGCCGGTACGGCCCCCGGTTTCGTCGCCGGTGACGACCCGTTCACCTCGTGGGACCCGCCGGCGCTGGCCACCCGGGCGCTGTTCGGGGCGGCCGGCTGGTGCTGGGTGCTGGCGATCCTCGGCCTGCTGGACCGGCGGCGGCAGCGCTCCGCCCCGGACGGGCCCGCTCCGGACACCCCGGCGACGGACAGGGGGACAACGGGCAGGCCCGCGCTGCTCGGCTATCTGGCGGTCGCCGCCCTGCCGTTGTACGTGCTGCACCAGCCGGCCGTGGTCGCGTACGCCTACGGCGTGGTCGGCTGGCAGGCGCCGATGGCGGTCAAGTACCTGGTGATCGTGGCCGCTTCGCTCGCGACCATCCTCCTGGTGTACGAGTTGCTCGTGCGAAGGTCCGCGGTGACCCGCCTGCTGTTCGGCATGCGTGGTTCCCTGGTCTCCGGCAGGCGGCACGGCGAGAGTGCGAGGCGGGCATGAGAGCGGACGTACAGCAGGCGGCGGACGGTGTGTTCCTGGTGCACGGCACCCACACCAACTGGGTGATCCTCACCGAGGGGGACGCCGTCACACTGATCGACACCGGCTATCCCGGCGACCGGGCGCTGCTGCTGGCCTCCCTGGCACAGGTGGGCGCGGCGCCTGAGGCGGTGAGCGCCGTGCTGCTCACCCACGCCCACAACGACCACATCGGGTCCGCCGAGTACTTTCGGGCCACCTACGGGACGCCCGTGTACGCCCACGAGGCCGAAGTCCCGCACGCGCGGCGTGACTTCCTGCATCAGGTGAGCGCGGGACGGGTGGCGCTCGAGGCCTGGCGTCCGGGCGTGCTGCGCTGGGGGCTGCGGGCGCTGCGCTCCGGCGGCACCGCCCATGTGCCCGTCCTGGAGCCCCGGGCGTTCCCGGTGGCGGGCGCGGAGGCGGACCCGCTGGACCTGCCGGGCAGGCCCGTCCCGGTCCCGACGCCGGGGCACACCGACGGGCACTGCGCGTTCCACCTGCCGCAGGCCGGGGTGGTGGTGTCGGGCGATGCGCTGGCCAGCGCCCATGCGACCTCGCGGCTGGCGGGGCCGCAGCTGCTGCCGCGCATGTTCCACCACGACACGGCCGCCGCGGTCGCCTCCCTGGACGTGCTCGCCGCGCTGGACGGCGACCTGCTGCTGCCGGGGCACGGCCCGCTGCACCGGGGCCCCGTGCGGGAAGCGGCCCGCACGGCTCGGGCGTTTGCCCCATAGGGTGAACAGGACGATCACACGCAAGACGAGGACACTCGAGGCATGGCCCTGCAGATCAACGCGACCAACCCGGAGCATCCCGCGCTCCTGTTGGAGCTGCCGTGGCACCTGCCGCTCGAGGAGTGGCCCGAGGAGTACCTCGTGCCGCTCCCGCGCGGCATCTCCCGGCACGTGGTGCGCTACGCCCGTGCCGGTGACGAGGTGATCGCGGTCAAGGAGCTCGCCGAGCGGCCCGCGCTGCGCGAGTACGAGCTGCTGCGCGACCTGGACCGCCTCGGCATCCCGGCGGTGGACCCGCTGGCCGTGGTCACCGGCCGCACCGACACCTCCGGCGAACCGCTGGAGAGCGTGCTGATCACCCGGCACCTCGGCGGCTCGATGCCGTACCGGTCGATGTTCGAGACGACCCTGCGCCCGGAGACGATGCACCGGCTGATGGACGCGCTCGCGGTGCTGCTGGTGCGGCTGCACCTCGCCGGTTTCTTCTGGGGCGACTGCTCGCTGTCCAACACGCTGTTCCGGCGGGACGCGGGTGCGTACGCCGCCTATCTGGTGGACGCCGAGACCGGTGACCTGCACCCCGAGCTGACCCAGGGGCAGCGCGAGTACGACCTCGACCTGGCCCGCGTCAACATCAGCGGCGAGCTGCTCGACCTGGAGGCCTCCGGCGCCCTGCACCCCTCGGTCGACCCGATCGACTTCGGCACCGAGATCTGCCGCCGCTACCAGGAACTGTGGCAGGAGCTGACCCGCACCTCGGTCTACCCGGCGGGCAAGCACCACTACATCGAGCGCCGGATCCGGAGGCTGAACGAGCTCGGGTTCGACGTGGCCGAGATGCAGATCGAGCACGCCTCCAACGGCGACACGGTCACCTTCGTGCCCAAGGTGGTCGACGCCGGTCACCATCAGCGCCAGCTGCTGCGGCTGACCGGCCTGGACACCGAGGAGAACCAGGCGCGGCGGCTGCTGAACGACCTGGAGAGCTGGATGGTCACCCAGGAGGACTACGCGCCGGGCGATCCGACGGGCGCCCGGCCGGAGGTGCTCGCCCACCGCTGGGTGCGCGAGGTGTTCCGGCCGACCGTGCGGGCGGTCCCGCCGGAGCTGCGCCGCGGAATGGACCCGGCGGAGATCTACCACGAGATCCTGGAGCACCGCTGGTACCTCTCCGAGCGGGCCCAGCACGACATCGGGCTCGACACGGCCGTGCAGGACTACATCAAGAACATCCTGCCGAAGAGCCGGGACGCCCTGCAGACCGTGGTCGACTGAGCCGGGCGATCCGAGGCGGGCCCGCCGGAGGGCGGGCCTCAGCTGTGCGGCACGACGGCCACCGGGCAGCCGGCGTGGTGCAGCACGCCGTGGGCCACCGAGCCGATGCGGGCGCCGACCGCCGTGCGGTGGGCGCGGCGCCCGACGACCATCAGCTGGGCGGTGCCGGCCACCGACAGCAGCACCTGGCCGGCGCTGCCGATCTCCACGTGCTCGACGACCCGCACCTGCGGGTAGCGCTCCCGCCACGGGGCGAGCGCGGCCGCCAGCGCCTTCTGCTCGTACGGCTCCAGGCCCCCGGCCTCGTCCATGAGCCGCAGCGAGCCGGGGCTGTAGGCGAAGACCGGCGGCAGGGTCCAGGCGCGGACCGCGCGCACGGTGGCGCCGCGCGCGGCGGCCGTGGCGAAGGCGAAACCCAGCGCGGCGGCGCTGTCCTCCGGGTCGCCCTGCTGGCCTACGACGATCTCGCGCCCGGCGGCCTCGGCGGACGGCTGGTCCCCGGCGCGGACGAACACCACCGGCCGGGTGGCCTCGACGACGACCTGCTGGCCGACCGAGCCGACCAGGAAGCCCATGATCCGGCCGTGCCCGCGCGAGCCGAGCACCAGCATCTCCGACTCACCGGCGACGCGCACCAGGGTCTCCACGGCGTCGCCCTGGAGGATGTCGGTGGTCACCTCGACGTCCGGGTGCCGCTCGAGGACCTGGCGGACCGCCCCGCCCACCGACTCGCGCACCCATCCCTCCTGGGTCGCGGCGTCGCCGGCGTCCACCGCGTCATGGCTCTGGAAGCGCCAGGCGTGCACCACCCGCAGCGGCAGCCCGCGGCGGACCGCCTCCCTCGCCGCCCACGCCAGCGCGGCGAGGCTCTCCTCGCTTCCGTCGACCCCTGCCGTGATCGGGCGCGTCATGCGGTTCCTCCAGGTCTCGTGTCCCGTACGTGTGGTCTCGTGCCCCGTACGCGCCGTCCAGTCTTCCCTACGCTCTGGTCATGACGCTGCAGTGGGAACAGGTGGTGATGGACGCGGCCGATCCGGTGGCCCTGGGGCGCTGGTGGGCCGAGGCCCTGGGATGGGTCGTGGTGAACGACGATCCGGACGAGTTCGAGATCCGGCCGGAGCCGGACCGGCTGCCGGGGATCATCTTCGAGCCCGTGACGGACCGGAAGAGCGGCAAGAACCGGCTGCATCTGGACTTCCGGCCGGAGGACCAGAGGGCGGAGGTGGAACGCCTGCTCGCGCTGGGCGCCCGGCACGCCGACATCGGCCAGGGCGAGCAGTCCTGGGTGGTCCTGGCCGACCCAGACGCTTCTAACTAGCGGTTCTATTGATCAGAAACTCATGGGGTTCTCGTCCAGGACGTAGCGGACGTGCGGGCCGCCGAAG
>NZ_BAAAIZ010000044.1:0-16811 GCF_039526425.1 Streptomyces thermospinosisporus | reverse complement strand
CCGCGCAGGCCGCTGGCGCCGCCGCGCCCCCGGGCGCGCCCGGGGGCGCCGGGCAGCCTGCGGGCGCACCCGGCGCACCCGGCACCGCCGGATCCGCCGCCCCCGATCCCTGGCGGCGCTACGACCCCTGGGCCGCTGCCGCTGCGGCCGCCCCGCTGCAGCTGCACGGTGAGCCGGTCGAGACGGAGCAGCGGCGGCGCAAGCGGCGGGCGAGGTTCCTGATCGGCTTCCTGCTGGTCTTCGCGCTGCTGTGCGGGCTGGCCGGAGGGTTCGTCGGCGCGTACCTCGAACGCAACGGCGGGGTGGGCGCGGTGGAGCTGCCGCAGGCCGCGAAGGAGGACGTCGAGCGGGATCCCGACAGCGTCGCCGGTATCGCGGAGCGGGCGCTGCCCGGTGTCGTCACCCTGCACGTCAGCGGCGGCGGGGAGGCCGGGACGGGTACCGGCTTCGTGCTCGACACCCGCGGGCACATCCTGACCAACGACCACGTGGTGGAGCCCGCCGGGGACGACGGTGAGATCACCGTGACCTTCCACAGCGGCGACACCGCCGAGGCCACCGTCGTCGGCCGGGACAGCGGCTACGACCTGGCCGTCGTGAAGGTCAAGGGCGTCAAGGGGCTCGAGCCCCTGCCCCTGGGCAACTCCGACAACGTGAAGGTCGGCGACCCGGTGGTCGCCATCGGCGCCCCCTTCGACCTCGCCGGGACGGTCACCTCCGGCATCATCAGCGCCAAGGAGCGGCCCATCACCGCGGGCGGCGAGAAGGGTGACGGCAGCGACGTGTCCTACGTCGACGCACTGCAGACCGACGCCCCGATCAACCCCGGCAACTCGGGCGGCCCGCTGCTGGACGCCGACGCCCGCGTGATCGGCATCAACTCGGCCATCCGTTCCGCCGGCGGCGACTCCGACGGCCAGGCCGGCTCCATAGGCCTCGGCTTCGCCATCCCCATCAACCAGGGCAAGCGCGTCGCCGAGGAACTGATCAACACCGGCAAGGCGACCCACCCGGTCATCGGCATCACCCTCGACATGCAGTACACCGGCGACGGCGCCCGCGTGGGCACCAAGGGCAGCGACGGTGGTCCGCCGGTGGTCTCCGGCGGCCCCGGCGACAAGGCCGGGATCAAGCCCGGCGACGTCATCACCAAGGTCGACGGCCGGCCCGTGCACTCGGGTGAGGAACTCATCGTCAAGACCCGGGCGCACCGTCCCGGCGACCGGCTGGAGCTCACCCTGGAACGGGACGGCGAGGAGCGCACCGTCTCGCTGGTGCTCGGCTCCTCCGACGGCGACTGAGATGCAGGGGTCCGGTGCAGTACCGGTCGTACCGGATGGCCGGGTACCGTGGACCCGGCCCGATGGGATCGCGAGGAGCTTGCAGTGTTCAACGACATAGGACCGCTCGAGCTGGTCACGCTCGTCATCCTCGCCGTGCTCGTCTTCGGACCCGACAAGCTGCCCAAGGTCATCCAGGACGTGGCACGCACCATCCGGAAGATCCGCGACTTCTCGGAGAGCGCCAAGCAGGACATCCGGCAGGAGCTGGGCCCCGAGTTCAAGGACTTCGAGTTCGAGGACCTCAACCCCAAGACGTTCATCCGCAAGCAGCTGGAGAACGACGACCTGGGGCTGAAGGAGATCCGCAACGGCTTCGACCTGAAGAAGGAGATGGCCGAGGTCACGGACGCCGTCCACGGACGCGACTCCGACACCGGGTCCGCCCCGTCCGCCGCCGCGTCCTCCTCCGGCGGCCGGGTCGACATGACCAAGCGACCTGCCGACGACCGCCCGCCGTTCGACGCGGACGCCACCTGATCCCTGCCGCCCGCCGTTCGACGCGGACGCCACTTGATCCCTGCCGCCCGCCGTTCGACGCGGACGCCACCTGATCCCCGTCGCCCGCCGTCCGGCGCGCGAGCAGGCCGCGCTCCGACCTGCGCCCGCGCGGGGCGCACGCCCCCGCGTACGTGACGCGTTTCATACTCCGATGTGCCCCCGCACGGCCTGATCCGGGCGTCCGGACGGCCCACGCGCCGGGCGCTTTCCGGCCGCGTGCCGACAGGGTGGTTATGCTGCCGAGTTGTTGTGCGGATCGGACGAGTACGCCCGTAGGGGGGCGGGCCGCCCGGTCCGACGAGAGCGAGGAGGCGTCCGG
The DNA here is from genome assembly GCF_039526425.1 of Streptomyces thermospinosisporus. Taxonomy (NCBI): domain Bacteria; kingdom Bacillati; phylum Actinomycetota; class Actinomycetes; order Kitasatosporales; family Streptomycetaceae; genus Streptomyces; species Streptomyces thermospinosisporus. Next base: position 14,651 of record NZ_BAAAIZ010000044.1, on the reverse strand, counting down.
GATCATGGAGACGACGAGTCGGGCAGTCGCGCAGGCGCCGGCCGCAGAGGACGGACCGCAGGTCCACCCCGCCCGGCGTGCGGTCGACGACTACCTGCGGGCGCCCTTTCCCTGGTACGGCCTGGACGAGGCGTTCACCGGGCCCCGCTGGCTGATGCAGGTCGGCACGGCCGCCGACGGGGCCGTCGAGCACGGGTCCCTCGGGCACGGCGACGAGCCGACGGTGCGCAACGAGCACGCCGCCGCGTCCGGCCAGGACGTCAAGGAGAAGTTCGCGGTCGTGGTGACCGTGGCGGCCAACCCGGTGCGGCGCAGCGCCGACGGCACGGGCCTGCTGGAGGCCACCTCGGTGTCCTCCGCGGCCTGGCTGGCGGGTGTGGGGCTGCTGTCCTTCACCTGGCCGGGGCAGATGGACCACTCCCTGCGCGACGACTGGCTGGAGCAGCAGACGGAGACGGCGTGGGCGCTGGCCGACGATCTGTCCGGGGAGCAGTGGTCGACGCTGACCCTCCCCGTGGACGGGGTGCCCACACCGTTCCACTACCGGGAGTCCGAGTTCGGGTGGGTGCTGGCCGGGTCGACCCAGGCGGGCGTGCACGTCGGGGCGTACGGGCGCGGGATGAGCGCCTACGGGCTGGGTTTCGCCGCGGTGAAGGACATCGCCGCCTACACCTGAGCCACGTACGCACGAGGGCACAGCGAGGGGCGCCGGCCGGTGACCGGCGCCCCTTCGCATGCTCCCGAGGACTGGTGGAGAGCGGCGGGCCCGCTCAGAACTTGTTGCGCGGGGTGATCCCCAGTGACATGCCCGACAGGCCGCGCTGCCGGCCGCCCAGCTTGCCCGCGATCGAGCGCAGGGCCGCGCCCGCCGGGGAGTCCGGGTCGGTGAGGACCACCGGCTTGCCCTCGTCGCCGCCCTCGCGCAGGCGGACGTCGATGGGGATGCTGCCGAGGACCGGGACATTGGTGCCGGTGGTGCGGGTCAGGCCGTCGGCGACCAGCTGGCCGCCGCCCGTGCCGAAGACGTCGACCATCTCGCCGCAGTGCGGGCAGGGCAGGCCGGACATGTTCTCGACCACGCCGACGATCTTCTGGTGGGTCTGTACGGCGATGGAGCCCGCCCGCTCGGCCACCTCGGCCGCCGCCTGCTGCGGGGTCGTCACCACCAGGATCTCGGCGTTCGGGACCAGCTGCGCCACCGAGATCGCGATGTCACCGGTGCCGGGCGGCAGGTCCAGCAGCAGCACGTCCAGATCGCCCCAGTAGACGTCCGCCAGGAACTGCTGCAGCGCGCGGTGCAGCATGGGGCCGCGCCAGACCACCGGGGCGTTGCCCGGGGTGAACATGCCGATGGAGATGACCTTCACCCCGTTGGCCGAAGGCGGCATGATCATGTTCTCGACCTGCGTGGGACGGCCGTCCGCGCCCAGCATGCGCGGCACGCTGTGGCCGTAGATGTCGGCGTCCACGACACCGACCTTCAGCCCGTCGGCCGCCATCGCCGCCGCCAGGTTCACCGTCACCGAGGACTTGCCGACGCCGCCCTTGCCGGAGGCGACCGCGTAGACACGGGTGAGGCTGCCGGGCTTGGCGAACGGGACCTCGCGCTCGGTCTGGCCGCCGCGCAGCGCGCTGGCCAGCTCCTTGCGCTGCTCGTCGCTCATCACGTCCAGCGTGACGTCGACACGGGTGACGCCCTCGACCCTGGAGACCGCATCCTTCACGCGCTGGGTGATGGTCTCGCGCATCGGGCAGCCCGACACCGTCAGGTACACGGTGACCGCGACCGCTCCGTCGGCGCCGATCTCCACCGATTTCACCATCCCGAGCTCGGTGATGGGCCGGTTGATCTCGGGGTCGTTCACCGTCGCCAGTGCCTCGCGCACCGCGTCTTCCGTAGCCATACGAACGATGGTACGGCGCCGGGTACACCGGCCGGTAAGCCCGTCAGTGGTCGCCTGCGTCACGTCCCGGAGGCCGTTGTGCGCGCATCGCCGGAAGTGCCCCGCTGTGCTCCCGGTGCCCGTTCTGCCGCAGCTCAAGTTCCTTGACCAGGTCCTGCAGCTCCGAGCGGATCCAGTCACGCGTGGCCACCTCGCCGAGCCCGATCCGCAGGGCGGCGACCTCCCGCGTCAGGTACTCGGTGTCCGCGATGGAGCGCTCGTTGCGCTTGCGGTCCTGCTCCAGATTGACCCGGTCGCGGTCGTCCTGCCGGTTCTGCGCGAGCAGGATCAGCGGCGCCGCGTAGGACGCCTGCAGGGACAGGGCCAGCGTCAGGAAGATGAACGGGTACTCGTCGAACCGCACCGACTCGGGCAGCAGCGTGTTCCACACGATCCAGACGACGATCGTGACCGTCATCCAGACCAGGAACCGCCCGGTGCCGATGAAGCGGGCGATGCGCTCCGACATCCGCCCGAAGGCCTCCGGGTCCCACTCGGGCAGGATCCGCCGGCGCGGCGGGCGCGGCTGGTCCAGCCGGGGCGTCCGGGGCCGCCCGGCGGCGGTGGCGCCCGACGGCAGCCGCATGCGCAGGCCGTCGCGCTCAGGCGTCATCCGGGACCACCCCCTTGCCGAGGTGGAACTCGGTCTCCCGCCAGTCCTCGGGCAGCATGTGGTCCAGCAAGTCGTCCACGGTCACCGCCCCCAGCAGCGAGCCCGCCTCGTCGACCACGGGCGCCGCCACCATGTCATAGGTCGCGAAGAACCCGGCGATGACGGGCAGCGCCGCATCGGGCTCCAGCGGCTGCAGGTCGTCGTCCAGCATCGAGCCGACCAGGGTGTACGGGGGGTCGCGCAGCATGCGCTGGAAGTGCACCGTGCCGAGGTACTTGCCGGTGGGCGTCTCGTCGGGCGGGCGGCAGACGTACACCTGGGCGGCGAGCGCCGGGGACAGGTCCGGGTTGCGGATCCGGGCGAGGGCCTCGGCGACGGTCGCGTCGGGCCGCAGGATGATCGGCTCGGTCGTCATCAGGCCGCCCGCGGTGCGCTCCTCGTACGACATCAGGCGCCGCATGTCGGCGGCGTCGCCCGGCCGCATCAGGCTCAGCATGCGTTCCTTGTCGTCCTCGGGCAGCTCGGCGAGCAGGTCGGCGGCGTCGTCGGGGTCCATGGCGCCGAGCACGTCGGCGGCGCGTTCCTCGGCCAGCTTCATGAAGATCTCGATCTGGTCGTCTTCCGGCAGCTCCTCCAGCACGTCGGCCAGCCGGTCGTCGTCCAGGGCGGCGGCGACCTCGGCCCGCCGTTTGGGGGAGAGGTGGTGCAGCACATTGGCGAGGTCGGCGGGGCGCAGCTGCTCGAAGGTGGCGAGCAGGTTCTCGGCGCCCTGCCCTTCCTCCTCCAGCGTGAAGCCGGTGACGGCCGACCACTCGACGGTCAGCGTCTCGCCCTTGCTGCGCCGGAAGGCCCCGCCCTTCTTGCCCTTGCGCACGAAGACCCGGTCGATCTCCCATTCCCGGCGGGCGGGCAGCTGATGCACCGACAGGTCGAGGACGGTGACCTCCTCGCCCGTCTCCACCAGTTTCACCCTCCGGTCCAGCAGCTCGCCGAAGACCAGCCGCTCGGTGGGCCGCTGCTCGAAGCGCCGCACATTGAGCACACCGGTGGTGATGACCTGTCCCGCCTGCACGGCCGTCACCCGGGTCATGGGCAGGAAGATGCGCCGCCGGGTGGCGAGTTCGACGACCAGCCCCAGCAGCCTCGGCGGCCGCTGGGCGACCCGCAGCATGACGACCAGATCGCGCACCCGCCCCACCTGGTCGCCGTTCGGGTCGAAGACCGCGGCACCGGACAGGTGCGAGACGAAGAACCGCGGGGCGCCCGCTGCCATGGCCGCGTCTCCTTTTCATGCGGGGTGTTCGTTACGGGGACTGCCTGGTGCGTCGGCTTATACGAATTGCCCGCTCGGGTGGGCTTCAGGCTAGCCCGTCCTGATCGGCCGTGCTCAGGCGGCCGGTCCGTACGGACTGGCTCCGTCCGCCTCGTGTGCCCCCGGTACTCTGCGGTACGCCGTTCAGGTCCCCGTCAGAGAGGCAGCCGCACCTGTGATTCCGATCTCCCAGGGCCGTCCGCGCTGGGCCGCGCCGGCGCTCGCCGTCTGTGTACTGCTGGTGGCGGGGACGGGGCTCACGGGGTGCTCCGAGGATCCGAACGAGGGTACCAACGGCGTCGGCAAGCTGTCCCCCGAGGAGATCCAGAGCCGCACCCAGAAGGCCGCCGCGTCGGTCGACACGGTCCGGCTGCACGGCACCGTGGTCACCAAGGGCCGCACCTACAGGGTCGACATGCGGGTGAAGTCCGAGGGCGGGATCGGGTCGGTCACCACCGAGGGCGAGACGTTCCGCCTGCTGCGGGTGGGGGACGAGCTGTTCCTGAAGGCCGGCGCCGAGTTCTGGGGCCAGGACGGCAAGGGCGAGGACGGCGGCGGCACCAAGGCGGACGCCGCGGCGGCCGCGAAGCTCGCCGAGAAGTACGTGAAGGTGCCGAAGGGCGATCCCTCGTACAAGAAGTTCAGCGGCTTCACCGACAAGGACGTGCTGCTCGGCGGGCTGCTGACCCTGCACGGCAAGCTGGCCACGGACGGCCACCACGAGCAGGCGGGCGTGCGCACCATCCGGATCACCGGCGACGACGGCTCCGGCGGCACCCTCGACGTCTCCCTCGAGGGCCAGCCGTTCCCGCTGCGCCTGGTCCGCGCCGGCAAGGCCGGCGTCCTCACCTTCTCGTCCTGGGGCGCCGACTTCCCCCTCAAGAAGCCCACCAAGGACGAAACCCTGGACTACGGCAAACAGCTCCCCAGCTCCTGAGAAACCCGTCGCGCCCCAGCTGCGGGCAGTCGTGCCGCTGCGGGCGATGGGGTCCCCCCGCTCGAGCGAAGTCGAGAGTGGGGGAGGGTGGGCGCAGCGGCACCCTGCCAGCGCCGGTAAGCGACACCTGCTCCCGGCCGGTACCAGCGCCGGGTGGGCCCGGCAGACCCTAGCCGCGCTTGCGCTTCCTCCGGGCCAGCAGCTTCGGCAGGGCCGCCGGGATCGGCCGGCGGGTAATCGCAGGGGAGGGCAGCGGGGGCTCGGCCAGGGAAGCGTCGGGCAGCGGCGCGGTCTCTCCGGTGGGCTCCAGGCGCAGCACCCTGCACTCGCGGGCCCAGCGCTCGGGCATCGCCTCGCCGTCGGGCGCGTTCAGCCGCTTGCCCTTGAGCTCGGCGACCGCCGCCGCCCACTCCTCGCCACCGGCGGGCAGCTCGACCACCTTCGCGGTCCAGGAGATCAGCCGGCCGCCCTTGTCCTTGCTGCGCACCGTCACCTCGGCCGTGCCACCGTCCACGAGCCCCGGCAGCGGCTGCTCCCCAGGGCCGTCGCCGACGACACAGGCGGCGCCCTCGTGCCACACGTGCCACAGCGCACGGGCGGCGGGAGCCCCGGCGGCCCGCACCCAGACCAGGCCGGACTTCTTGGTGGCCTCCTCGATGAGGGCCCGCTCCAGCAGCTCGCTCGTCATGCGCTCAGCCTATCGAGCGGGCGTTCACAGCCAGCCGTTGCGCTTGAGCGTGCGGTGGATGCCGAGGCAGATGCCGACGATGATCGTCAGCACCATCGGGTAGCCGTACCGCCAGTGCAGCTCCGGCATGTGGTCGAAGTTCATGCCGTACACCCCGCAGACCATGGTCGGCACGGCGATGATCGCCGCCCAGGAGGTGATCTTGCGCATGTCCTCGTTCTGCGCCACGGACGCCTGGGCGAGATTGGCCTGAAGGATGGAGTTGAGCAGCTCGTCGAAGCCCATGACCTGCTCCTGCACCCGGGCCACGTGGTCGGCGACGTCCCGGAAGTACTTCTGGATCTCCGGGTCGATCAGCCGCATGGGCCGCTCGCTGAGCAGCTGCATCGGCCGCAGCAGCGGCGCCACCGCCCGCTTGAACTCCAGCACCTCGCGCTTGAGCTGGTAGATCCGCCCGGCGTCGGTGCCGCGCGGGGTGCCCTTGCGGCCGGGCGAGAACACCTCGGTCTCGACCTCGTCGATGTCGTCCTGCACCGCGTCGGCGACCGCGATGTAGCCGTCGACGACGTGGTCGGCGATGGCGTGCAGCACCGCGGAGGGGCCCTTGGCCAGCAGCTCGGGGTTGTCCTGGAGGCGGTGCCGCAGGGCGCGCAGCGAGCCCTGGCCGCCGTGCCGCACGGTGATGAAGAAGTCCCGGCCGGTGAAGCACATCACCTCGCCGGTGGCGACGACCTCGCTGCTGGAGGTGAGCCGGTCGTGCTCGACGTAGTGGACGGTCTTGAAGACCGTGAACAGCGAGTCGTCGTAGCGCTCCAGCTTGGGCCGCTGGTGGGCCCGGACGGCGTCCTCGACGGCCAGCGGGTGCAGCCCGAACTCGCGGGCCACTCCGGCGAATTCGTCCTCGGACGGCTCGTGCAGGCCGATCCACACGAAGCCGCCGTCGCGGCGGACCAGGCGCATCGCCTCCTGCGGGGTGAGCGGTCCCTCGGTCGCCACCCGCCGCCCGTCCCGGTAGACGGCGCAGTCGACGACGGCGGTCGCCCGGGCCCGCTCGCACGGAGTCTCGTAGGGGGCGCTGTCCTTGCGCAGCGAGACACGGGAGGGGCGGACCACGGCGCGCAGGTCGCGAATCATCGACATGGCGGTCTCCTTCGCAGACGGGGCAACGAAAGGCGCGCCAGTACGACGGCTGGAACAACCCGGAATGAGGACGTCCGTGAACTGCGGATGTTTGGCACGTCCACAAAGCGGGGAGCACCGCACCGTCGCGGCGGCGAGCTTCGTCGCTGATACAGCTTGGGGCAGATCAGACAGAACGAAACGAAGTGCTCTTCCGTTGAAGAACGCGCATGCGAGGGGTGGCAGCCAGGAAGGAAACGGCTACATCAGGCGTCGCCGGAAGAGCGGGTGATACTGCACGGTCGACTTCGGTCCATGTCAGCCTCACCTCCTCCGGCCGGTCCCTCGTGAGGGACGATCCACACATCCCCTGGGGGGATTCCCCTTCAGACGGGGAGAGTCGCACAGGCGTCGGGGCTCGAATCCGCGACGCTTCTGCGTGCTGCCCCGACCGACCAAGAGTATCAGCCGACCGGTGTGTCAAGGCGCCGCTTTGCCCGTAGCTGACGAGTTCTATGCTCGCCGCATGGCTGATGTTCTTCCTCTGGTCGAAGCCCGGCTGCGTACGGCGCTGGGCGAACCGGACGCGCGCGCGGCGGTCACCTTCCTCGGCACGGACCGCATCGAGGTGCTCCGTTTCAGCGAGGGGGACATCGTCCGCTACGCCACGCTCGGCATGTCCGCGCACCCCATGACCGACCCCACCGCGGTGGTCGCCGACCCGGTGAAGGGGCCGCGCGCCGAGCTGCTGCTGTCGGTGCGCGCCGGGATCGCGGACACCGACAAGGTGCTGCGTCCGCTCGCCGTGCTCGCCGCCTCTCCGCAGGTCGAGGGCGTGGTGGTGGCGCCCGGCGCCTCGCTCGACGTCGGGGAACCGCTGTGGCCTGGCGCCCCGTTCACCTCGGTGCTGGTGGCCGAGCCGGGCGGTCTGGTGGAGGACCTGGAGCTCGACGAGCCGCTCGACCCCGTGCGGTTCCTGCCGCTGCTCCCGATGACTCCGAACGAGGCCGCCTGGAAGCGGGTGCACGGAGCCCAGGCCCTTCAGGAACGCTGGCTGAGCAGCGGGACGGATCTGCGGGATCCGGCCCGCAGGTCCGTCGCGCTGGACTGAGCCGGCGTGAGCAAACTCACCAACTCCGGCCGCGCAAGGCTCAGTTGGTGAGCACCGCGACCCCGTCCTCGGTGGCCCGGCGCGGCTGCGGGTGCTCCGCCTGGAGGGTGAGCGCCCCGCGCCGCAGGAGGACCACCAGCGCGCCCAGCACCGCGGTGACCGCTGCCACCACGAACGGGATGTGCCCATCGGTCCACTCCTCGATCCGGGGCGCGAAGCAGGGCGCGGCGGCCGCCGCGAACCAGCGCACGAAGTTGTACCCGGCGCTCGCCACCGGCCGCGGCGCGTCCGACACGCCCAGCGCCAGCTCGGTGTAGACGGTGTTGTTCACGCCGATGAGGGCGCCGGAGAGCACCGTGCAGATCACGGCGGTGGTGTGGCCGCCGTAGCCGAGCACCAGCACATCGGCGGCGAGCAGCACCAGCGAGCCGCCCAGCACGGTCAGCGAGCCGAACCGCCGCTGCAGCCGGGGCGCCACGATCACCGAGAACACCGCGAGCAGCACGCCCCAGGCGAAGAACACCGCGCCGGAGCGGTACGGTGACATGTCCAGCACGAACGGCGTGAAGGCCAGCACGGTGAAGAACGTGTAGTTGTAGAAGAACGCCGAGACGGCCGCCGAGGCCAGACCGCCGTGGCCGAGCGCCCGGAGCGGGGCGAGCAGCGAGGTCCTGCGGGAGGGCCGGGGCTGCTCCTTCAGGAAGACCGTGATGCACAGGAAGCCGACCGCCATCAGCGCGGCGGTGCCGAAGAAGGGGTAGCGCCAGCTGGCGTCGCCGAGCAGCGCGCCGGCCAGCGGGCCGCAGGCCATGCCCAGGCCGAGGGCGGACTCGTACAGCAGGATCGCCGCCGCGCTGCCCCCGGCGGCCGCGCCGACGATGACCGCGAGGGCGGTGGAGACGAACAGCGCGTTGCCGAGGCCCCAGCCGGCCCGGAAGCCGACCAGTTCGCCGACCGAGGAGGAGGTGCCGGACAGGCCGGCGAAGACCACCACCAGGGCGAGGCCGAGCAGCAGGGTCCTGCGGCCGCCGATCCGGCTGGAGACGAAGCCGGTCACCAGCATGGCCAGCGCCGTGATGAGGAAGTACGAGGTGAACAGCAGGGAGACCTGTCCGGCCGAGGCGTCGAGGCCCTGCGCGATGGACGGCAGGATCGGGTCGACCAGGCCGATCCCCATGAAGGCGACGACGGAAGCGCCGGCGGTCGCCCACACGGCCCCCGGCTGCTTGAGGAGGCTCGAGGCCCCCGTTTCGAAGGCATCCACCAGTGCTCCAATTCCGCGGCATGGACAGATGGCAGATGCACACATTAAGTTAGCCGGGCTAATTAATGCAAGCTGCATCTATCTGGGCCGGGGTGTGGTTCGCTGCCCGGTTCCCTCCGGTCGGGTGATCGTCCTTGACGTGGCGCGGCAGAGCTAGGACCGTGGGGCTCTATGAGGGGCGAACCCAGTTGCCCGAAGTGCGGTGGCCGGGTCCGGGCTCCCGGCCTCTTCTCCGATGCGTGGCAGTGCGATGTGCACGGCGCCGTGCATCCCCTTCAGCCCGTGCTGCCACCGAGCGTCGAGGCACTCAACGTGGTGGTGCACCGCACGAAGGTGCCGGTGTGGATGCCCTGGCCGCTGCCCGTGGGCTGGCTGTTCACGGGGGTGGCGAGCGCGGGCGACGACCGCAGCGGCGGGCGCGCCACCGCCGTCGCCTGCACCGGGCCCGGGCCCCTCGGGGGGATGGGGGAGCTGATCCTGGTGGCCGAGGAGCTCGGCGTAGGACTCGGCGCCCGCTACGCGGGCATCGAAGGCCCGGACCCCGGGCCGTTCCTGAATGTCGAGAAGCCCGCCCAGACCAAGGTGCTGGCCGCAGGCCGCCCCACCCCGCTCTGGCATGTCTCCAAGACCCCGGACGACCGTGCCGTGTTCGCCGGCGAGGCCCTCGGGATGTGGCTGTGGGCGGTGGTGTGGCCCGAGCAGTCGGGGCTGCTGATGTACGACGAGCTGGTGCTCACCGATCTGCGCGACGCCGGGGCCGAGGTGGAGCTGGTGCCCTGCGGGGCGCTGTCGCCGCGCCTGCTGAAAACCTGAGAAGAGGCGTCACTCCGGACCCCAGGCGGTGTGTAGGGGGCGCAGGCCTGGTTCGGGTGTGACAGAGGTGGGTGAAAATCCGGTTATCCTGAAGCGTCCTCATCCGTCCGTCCACCGCTTGGAGTACTGCGTCGTGCGTATCGATCTGCACACCCACTCCACCGCGTCCGACGGCACGGACACGCCCGCCGACCTGGTCCGCAAGGCGGCCGCCGCCGGGCTCGACGTCATCGCGCTGACCGATCACGACACCACCCGGGGGCACGCCGAGGCGCTGTCCGTGCTGCCCGCCGGGCTCACCCTGGTCACCGGAGCCGAGCTGTCCTGCCGGCTCGACGGCGTCAGCATGCACATGCTGGCCTACCTCTTCGATCCCGAGGAGCCGGCGCTGCTCGCCGAGCGCGAGCTGGTCCGGGACGACCGGGTGCCGCGCGCCAAGAGCATGATCGCCAAGCTGAACGCGCTGGGCGTCCCCGTCACCTGGGAGCAGGTCGCCCGGATCGCGGGGAACGGGTCGGTCGGCCGCCCGCACATCGCCACCGCCATGGTGGAGCTGGGGGTCGTGCCCAGCGTCAACGACGCCTTCACCCAGGACTGGCTGGCCGACGGCGGCCGGGCCTACGTGGAGAAGCACGAGACCAACCCCTTCGACGCGCTGCGGCTGATCAAGAACGCGGGCGGGGTCGCCGTCTTCGCCCACCCGGCCGCGACCAAGCGGGGCCGGACCGTGCCGGAGTCGGCGATCGCCGACCTCGCCGAGGCGGGCCTGGACGGCATCGAGGTCGACCACATGGACCACGACCCCGACACCCGGGCCCGGCTGCGCGGCCTCGCCAAGGAGCTGGGCCTGCTGGTCACCGGCTCCAGCGACTACCACGGCAGCCGCAAGACCTGTGTGCTCGGCGAGTTCATGACGGACCCCGAGGTGTACGGCGAGATCACCCGGCGGGCGACCGGCGCGTTCCCGGTGCCGGGGACCGGCGGGGCCTGAGACCCCGCCCCCGGGCCCTCACGTCCACCGCACCTCTCGTTCATCCCTCAGCAAGGCACTCATGTTCGACGCTGCCGTCTTCGGCTCTCTGTTCCTGACCCTTTTTGTCATCATGGATCCCCCCGGGATCACCCCGATCTTCCTCGCCCTGACCTCCGGCCGGCCCGGCAAGGTGCAGAAGCGGATGGCCCTGCAGGCCGTCTGTGTGGCCGGCGGGGTCATCGCCGTGTTCGGCCTGCTGGGCCACCGGATCCTCAACTACCTGCATGTCTCGGTGCCCGCGCTGATGATCGCGGGAGGACTGCTGCTTCTGCTGATCGCGCTGGACCTGCTCACCGGCAAGTCCGACGAGCCCAAGCAGACCAAGGACGTCAATGCCGCCCTGGTGCCGCTGGGCATGCCGCTGCTGGCCGGGCCCGGCGCGATCGTCTCGGTGATCCTCGCCGTGCAGAAGGCCGACTCCGTCGCCACTCAGGTGTCGGTGTGGTCGGCGATCGTCGCCATCCATGTGGTGCTGTGGCTGGTGATGCGCTACTCGCTGCTGATCATCCGGGTCATCAAGGACGGCGGTGTGGTGCTGGTGACCCGCCTCGCGGGCATGATGCTCTCCGCGATCGCCGTGCAGCAGATCATCAACGGGGTCACCCAGGTGATCCGGGGCGCCTGACGCCGGGGCGGCCGGCCCCTCGTCAGGAGGTGGTCGGCAGCTCGGCCGGGCGGATCCACAGGCGCTGCCCGATGGCGGCGGCCTGCTGGACGATGGTGTTGACGCACGCGGCATCTACGATGGTGGTGTCCACGGGCGTGCCGTCGGTGTCGTCGAGTCGCATGATCTCGAAGCGCACAGGGCTCCTCTCGTTTGTGAGTGTTTCCGTACCTGTGCAACGAACTGTGCGATGCAAACATTCCCTACGCTAAGGAAAATTTTCGATCCGCTAAATACTGGTCAGTAAGTGTTTCGCACGAGACCGATCGGGACCGGTTGTGTTCGCAGCGTGACCGCCGGGACAATGGAGGCAATGAACGAGGACCTCGCGGCCCTGAGCGCCCGAATCGACCGCACCAACGAGCTGCTCGAACGCATGCTCGCCGAGGTGGCGAAGACGCCCTCCACGCACGCGATCTTCGTCGACGCCGGCTACCTGTACGCGGCGGCTGGGCGGCTCGTGGCCGGCACCGAGGACCGCCGGGCCTTCGACCTCGACGCCGAGGGACTCATCGACGCGCTGATCGACCGGGCCCGCAGCATCTTCGCCGACAGCAGGCTGCTGCGCGTCTACTGGTACGACGGCGCCCGGCGCCGCATCCACACCGCCGAGCAGCAGTCCATCGCCGAACTGCCGGACGTCAAGGTCCGCCTCGGCAACCTCAACGCCAACAACCAGCAGAAGGGCGTCGACTCCCTGATCCGCAGCGACCTGGAGTCACTCGCCCGGCACCGTGCCATCAGCGACGCCGCCCTGCTCGGCGGCGACGAGGACCTGGTCTCCGCGGTCGAGGCCGCCCAGGGCTACGGGGCCCGGGTCCACCTGTGGGGCATCGAGGCCCCGGAGGGCCGCAACCAGGCCGAACCGCTGCTGTGGGAGGTCGACAGCCAGCGCACCTTCGACCTGGACTTCTTCAAGCCCTACGTCACCCGGCGCACCCCCGCCACCTACGAGCCCGCGCTCGGCCGGCCCACCCGCGACGACGTGCGGTTCGTCGGTGCGCAGATCGCCGCGAAGTGGCTCGCCGCCCGCGGCCGCGACTCCCTCCTCGAGCTGCTCCCCGGCCACCCCTATCTGCCCGGCTCGGTCGACCAGGACCTCCTGGTCGAGGCCGAGGGCCTGCTCCAGTACTCCCTGCGCGGCCAGGCGGACCTGCGGCGGGCCCTGCGGGACGGCTTCTGGGACCACCTGCAGGCGCAGTACTAGCAGTACTGAACCAGCAGTACCAGCAGTACTAGCAGCACTGAACTAGCAGTACTAGCAGTACTAGCAGTACTGGGCGGATCAGCTGCCGGCCGAGGGCGCGATCCGGTCCCAGAAGTCCGCGAGAGCCTTCGCGGTCGCCTCCGGCCGGTCCGCGTTGGGGGAGTGCTCGGCACCCTCGATGACCGAGCGGTGCGCGTTCAGCCGCTCGGCCATGGCATCCAGGTCCGCCACCGGCCAGGTGTCGTCGCGTGAACCGGACAGCACATGGAACGGCAGCGGCACGGCGGCGAGCCGGTCCACCAGGTCCGGCTCCGTGCACAACTGCCGCCCCGTGGCCAGGAGCTGCGCGGGCCGGGTGCGCAGCCAGCGGCGGCGCAGCAGTTCGGGCCCGCCGATGCCGCGCGCGGGTCCGCCGACCTCCTCCGGCGGGCCCATCGCCAGGATCGCCTCCCAGCACTCCTCCATCGACATCACCGCGAGCGCGTCCCGCAGCAGCTTCACCCGCTGCTCCTGGGAGACGGAGATGCGCGCCGGCCCCGAGGCCATCAGGGTGAGGGAGCGGAAGGGGGAGTGGTCCAGCAGGACGGCGCGGCGGGCGATCAGCCCGCCGAGCGAGTGCCCGACCAGATGCACCCGTTCCCCGAGCGCCTCCACCTGCGCGAGCACGTCCCGCGCCAGCTCCTCCAGCGCGTAGGCGGACTCGTCGTCCGGCCCGTCCGACTCGTGCTGCCCTCGCCCGTCCACGGCGACGCTGCGGTACCCGCGCGCGGCGAGCGGTTCGTGCAGCAGCGTGAAGTCCTCCTTGCTGCCGGTGTACCCGGGCAGCAGCAGCGCGGTGCCCTTCGCGCCGGCGCCGGGGGCCGCGGGTACGTCGACGACGGCGAACGGCCCGCGTGCGGTGGGCAGTTGGCGGGTCTCGTAGCTGGGGACGTGGAGGTTGCTGGTCACGCAGTGAGGGTAGCGGGCGGCCCCGGACACGCCGACGGCCCGGCCCCCGCGTGGGGAACCGGGCCGTCGGCGTTCGTTCAGCCCTCCGTGGGCTCCGCGGCCGCTGCCTTCTTGCGCGTGCGGCGGGGCTTGGCTTCGGTGGCCTCGGCCGTGTCGGCGCTTGCCTCCGCCTTGGCGGTGGTCTTGCGCGTGCGGCGCGGCTTGGTCTCCGTCTCCTCGGCCGCCGCTGTGGCCTGGGCGGGGATGTCGGCCAGGGGTGCGGTGTCGGCGGCCTTGCGGGTGCGGCGCCGCGGCTTGGCCTCGGTGCCTTCCGCGGTGTCGGCCGCGGCCTCGGCGGCCGCCTTCCGGGTACGGCGCGGCTTGGCGTCGGCCGCATCCTCCGCGGCCGCTGCCTTCTTGCGCGTGCGGCGGGGCTTGGCTTCGGTGGCCTCGGCCGTGCCGGCGCTTGCCTCCGCCTTGGCGGTGGTCTTGCGCGTGCGGCGCGGCTTGGTCTCCGTCTCCTCGGCCGCCGCTGTGGCCTGGGCGGGGATGTCGGCCAGGGGTGCGGTGTCGGCGGCCGTGCGGGTGCGGCGCCGCGGCGTGGCCTCGGCGTCAGCCACAGCCTCCTCCGCGGCCACAGCCTCCTCTGCGGCCGCTGCCTTCTTCCGCGTGCGACGCGGCTTCGTCTCGGCGGCTTCGGCGGTCTCGGTGGCCTTGGTTGCCTCGGTCGGCTCGGTGGCGCCCTCGGCCGTCCCGACAACGGTCTCCGCGGCCGTGGACTTCCGGGCACGGCGACGGCGCCGCTCGGCGGCGGGAGCCTCCGGCTCCTCGGCCACCGCCGTGTCCGTGCTCACCTCGGCCACCGGGGTCACCTCGGCCGTCGTCTCGGCCGCGACCGTCTCCGCCGGGCGGCGGGTGCGGCGGCGCGGCTTGGCAGGAGCCTCGGCGGCGTCGTCCTGCGTGGTGCCCTCGGCGGTGGCGACGGCGGCCTGAGCCGCCGGTGCCGCCGGTGCCGCCTCG
>NZ_BAAAIZ010000043.1:0-41293 GCF_039526425.1 Streptomyces thermospinosisporus | reverse complement strand
GGCGAACGGCGGCGGCGAGGCGGTCTGCGCCGGCGGCGCGAAGCCGGGCGCGGCACCGCCGGCCTGCGGCTGCTGCGCGGCGGCCGGCTCCTCCTCGGCGACCTCGCCGCCGAAGTTCTTCAGCAGTGCGTCGAGTCCGCCGTCGAAGCCCTGGCCGACGGCGGCGAAGCGCCAGACGTCCTTGAAGTAGAAGTCACCGAGCATCACGGCCCGCTCGGTGGTGAACTCCGAACCGTTGAACGGATAGCGGGCGACCTCCTCGCCGCCCGCGACGATGCGGAGATAGCCCGGGCCGATCTGGGACATCTGCCCGGCGCCGTCGATGGTGGCGGTGAAGGAGAGCTTCTTGATGTGATCGGGAATCCGGTCCAGCGTGACCCGGAAGGACTCCGTGTCGCCCGCCTGGGCGCCCAGGAGCTGGATGGACTCCTCCGGGGACTTCGGCTGGTTGTAGAACACGAAGTACCGGTCGTCGGAGAGCCGTTCGTCGGCGTCCAGACCGAAGCAGCTGATGTCGAAGGTGAGCCCGGGACCGGAGATCTGTACGCCTACGTACAGATCCGTGCCCGCCGTGAGATCACTGATCTTGGCCTTGTGGCCGCGTTGGAATTCCCTGGCCATGCGTACGACCGTCCCCCATCCCGAATGTGAGTGCGTCGCGCCAGGCTAACGTCAATCCCGGACACCGGATGAAGTCGGTACAGACCCGGTACAGAACGATCGCCGGCACCTTACGGTGGGGCCTCACGGGAGCCGGTCCGGGGCCGGACTTCCCCGGTCCGGGGTCGGTCCTTCGAGAGGCCGGCCGGGTCTGCGGCGTGAGGCCTGCCGTGTCTGCGGTCAGTCGTCCTGAGGCCGGTCGTCCCGCTCGGACGCTCGCCTTGCGGTCGGTCGTCCTGAAATTCGGTCGTGTCTGTGGTCAGTCGTCCTGAGGTCGGTCGTCCTGCGCGGGGCGCTCGTCCCGGGCGCCCGGCACGTGCGGCAGCCGCTCGGCGGCGACCACGCCCTCGAGGTACCCGCGGGCCCGCTCGGTCTTCGGGTACGCCTCCAGCAGCCGCCAGAAGCGCGGCCCGTGCCCGGGCACCAGCAGATGGGCCAGTTCGTGGCAGAGGACGTAGTCGACGACGTACTCGGGCATGCCCTGCAGCCGGTGCGACAGGCGGATGCTGCCGTCGGAGGGAGTGCACGAGCCCCAGCGGGTGTTCTGGTTGGTCACCCAGCGCACCGAGGCGGGCCGGGGACGGCCCTCGAAGTACTGGGCGGAGAGCCGCTCGGCCCGCTCGGCCAGCTGGGCGTCGCCGAGCGCCCGCCTGCTCTCCTGCGCGGCCAGTTTGTCGAGCATGACGGTGACCCAGCGCTGCTCCTCCGCCTCGGACATCCGGGCGGGGATGAGCACGACGGTGCGATCGCCCTCGCGGTACGCGGAGACCGTTCTGCGTCGGCGGGCGCTCCTGCGGACCTCGATCGCGCTCGCCCGTGAGCCGCTCGTCGGCTGGCTCGTCGTGCTGCGCTGTGACTTTCCGGCGCGGTGCAGTGGGTCGGCGGGCACGCCCCGACCGTACCCGCTGAGCACCGGGAAGTCCCGGCTCCGGGACGGTTCGATGCGGTTACGGCCACCGGGCGCCGGATTTGTACGACGAATCCCGCCCGCCTGTGGACAACTTTCGTCGGCCCTCGCCGCATCCGGGCATGCTGGCAGTCGCCGGGCCTCGACCGGGCCCGGCCGGAACACGGGGACGACCCGGACGGACGTCCGGTGGACGATCCACGCACGCCAGTGCGCGATTCAGGCACACGAGGCACACGAGGCACACGAGTACGCGATCCAGGCACACGAATACGTACGGGGGACTGTCATGCATCCGGTGGTGAAGCCCGCGCTCCGGCGCGGCTGGCGCGATCTGAACACGGTGCAGTTCGGGATGACGCCGGCGCAGGCACTGACGCTGGGGCCGGTGGACACGGCGACGGGCAGCTTTCTCGAGCTGCTCGACGGCACGCGCGGCCTGGAGCTGCTGCGCGCCCAGGGCCCGCGGATGGATCTGCCCGGCAACCAGGTCGACCGGCTGGTGAGAAGGCTGGCACGGGCCGGGCTGCTGGACGACGCTCGGGGCGGCGGGCCGGCCGCCGACGCGCTCCGCGAGAAGCGGGAGGTCATGGAGCGGCTCGGCCCCGATCTGGCCTCGCTGACCCTGACCACCTCCGAGCCGGGCGAGGCCCTGAGGCGGCTGGCCGCCCGCCGCGAGACGCGGGTGCAGGTGCGGGGTGCGGGCCGGGTGGGCTCGGTGCTGGCGGCACTGCTGTCCGGGGCCGGCGTCGGAGGGGTCGAGGTGCGCGACGTGGGGCAGGTCGAGCCGTGGGACGTGACGCCGGGCGGGCTGCCCGCCGAGGCCGTCGGCGAGCGCCGGGAGGCGGCGGTCCGCCGGATCGTGCGCCGCGCGGCACCGGACCGGCCGCCCCGCCGCGCCGAGCGCCCTCGGCTGTCGGCGGACACCCCCTGCTTCTCCCTGGTGGTGCTCGCCCCGCGGGACGACGTCGCCGTGCACGCGCCCGACCCGGTCTCCGCCGAGCCCCTGCTGGCCTCGGGCACGCCCCATCTGTACGCCGGGGTGGTGGAGGGAACCGGTGTGGTGGGCCCGCTCGTGCTGCCGGGCGAGACCGGCTGCGCGGGCTGTCTCCAGCAGCACCGCACCGACCGGGACCCGGTCTGGCCACGGCTGGTCGCCCAGTGGCGGTCCGGGAGAAAGCACCGAATGACTGCCTGCGACCTCGCTCTTGCCACTACGGTGGCCGGACTGGCAGCCGCCCATGTGCTCGCCTTTCTCGACGGCCGTCTTCCGTCCAGTGCGGGAGCCCGGTGGGAGGTCGCGCTTCCCGGCCTCGACTGGCATGCGCGCCGGGTCCTGGCGCATCCGGCATGCCCGTGCGGAGCGGCGGAGAAAGGTAAGGGAGAACACACCTCCGGTCAGGGGCGGTCGCACGAGACAATGGCCGTGCACGGGCCGCCGGAGGGGTCGCTCCACGAGGCGCACGCACAGCGGCCGGCAGGGACTTGGAGGGCGCATGTCTGATCTTCCCCGCAAGGCGGTCACCAGGACCGCCAAGCTGGCGGCGCTCCCGCTCGGCTTCGCCGGGCGGGCGACCTGGGGACTCGGCAAGCGGATCGTGGGCGAGTCCGCGGAGATCGTCGGCCGCGAGCTGCAGCAGCGCACCGCCGAGCAGCTGTTCAAGGTGCTCGGTGAGCTGAAGGGCGGGGCGATGAAGTTCGGTCAGGCCCTGTCGGTCTTCGAGTCGGCGCTGCCCGAGGAGATCGCCGGTCCCTACCGTGCGACGCTCACCAAGCTGCAGGAGGCGGCCCCGCCGATGCCCAGCCGCACCGTGCACGGGGTGCTGGACGAGCGGCTCGGCGAGAACTGGCGCGATCTTTTCCTGGAGTTCGAGGACAAGCCCGCGGCGGCGGCCTCCATCGGCCAGGTGCACCGGGGCGTCTGGCACGACGGCCGCGAGGTGGCGGTGAAGGTGCAGTACCCGGGCGCGGGCGAGGCCCTGCTGTCCGACCTGAACCAGCTCAGCCGCTTCGCCCGGCTGCTGGGCCCGCTGGTGCCGGGCATGGATGTGAAGCCGCTGATCGCGGAGCTGAGGGACCGGGTCTCCGAGGAGCTGGACTACGGCCTGGAGGCGCAGGCCCAGCGAGTTCACGCGGAGGAGTTCGACGGCGATCCGGACGTGGTGGTGCCGGTGGTGGTCCACCAGACCGACCAGGTGCTGGTCACCGAGTGGATGGACGGCATCCCGCTGTCGGAGATCATCTCGAACGGCACCGAGGAGCAGCGCAACCGGGCCGGGCAGCTTCTGGCGCGCTTCCTCTTCTCGGGTCCCGCCCGCACCGGTCTGCTGCACGCCGACCCGCACCCGGGCAACTTCCGGCTGCTGCCCGGCGGTCCGGACGGTGAGGACGACTGGCGGCTGGGCGTGCTGGACTTCGGCACGGTGGACCGTCTGCCGGGCGGACTTCCCGTCACCATCGGCGAGGCGCTGCGGATGACGCTGGACGGTGAGGCGGAGACCGTCTACGAGATGCTGTGCGAGGAGGGCTTCGTCAAGGAGTCCATAGAGCTGGACCCGGACGCGGTCCTCGACTATCTGCTGCCGATCATCGAGCCGGCGCAGGTCGACGAGTTCACCTTCACCCGCGGCTGGATGCGCAGCCAGGCGGCCCGGGTCGCCGATCCCCGTTCCCCCGCCTACCAGTTGGGCAAGCAGCTCAATCTGCCACCGGCGTATCTGCTGATCCACCGGGTGACGTTGAGCACGATCGGTGTGCTGTGCCAGCTGGGCGCGACGGTCCGGCTGCGGGAGGAGCTGGAGGAGTGGCTGCCCGGGTTCGTGCCCGAGGCCGAGGAGGAGCAGGCGGCCGAGGCGTGAGAGGCGCCCGGCTCCCGGCTGGGTGACCGCCGGCCAGGTCACCGCCGGCCCGGGTTCCGCTGCCCGCCGCTTCCTCCATGTTCCTGGACGCTCCCTACCACCACTGCGAGTCCAGCCTGCCCTCTATCGCGCGCAGGTTCTCCCGTGAGCAGGCCTCGCAGTAGTGGCGGTGCTCGCCCTGCTCCACGGAGAAGGTCCAGGTCGGTTGTGGTCCCTTGGCCCGGGCGCCGCAGCGGGCGCACACGAGGGACTCCGCCGGGGAGCCGTCGTCGCTGTCACCGGGATGACTCGTCATCCGGCGACGATAGCGCCGCACCGGGCGGCCCGCCCCCGGACGCACCGCGGGGGCCGGCCCGCTTCGATACGGACCGGCCCCCGCAGGGGAGCTCTCCTCCCGGTCGGGAGGCCAGCGCTCTCAGCTGGTGACGGTTACTGCTTGACTGCTGCCGGCTACTGCATGACGGCCATGGCGAGCGCACGGCGGGCACGCCGCGAGGCACGCTCGGCTCGCCGCTGCATGCGGCGGGCGGTCGCCAGGCGCGAGGCCAGACGCTCGCGCTCGGCCTCCTGCAGTCGCTCGTGCATATGCGCACGGGCCAGGGCTTCTGGGATGAGTTGCATCTCTCGGGTCCTGTTCTGGCGCGAGTCGTTCGCGCCGCTGGTGGTGAAGTCTTCGGTTGCGGAGCCTGCGGGCTCGTGAGTGGACGGCGTCATCGGGGCCTGCTTCTGGGGGTCGTGCGTGAGGGGACGGTCGATCGTTCCGCGGGTGTTCATGCCGTGACCGGGTTCTTGCGCGGGCGACCACGCGGCCGCTTCCGGGCAACGACAACCCCCTGGACGAACAGCTCGCCACCCCAGACGCCCCAGGGCTCACGCCGCTCCTTGGCGCCGGCGAGGCAGGCCTCGATCAGCGGGCAGGTGCGGCAGAGGGACTTGGCGTACTCCACGTCCGCCGGCGACTCCGCGAAGAAGACCTCCGGGTCGTAGGAGCGGCAGGGGACGGGCACGTCCAGGTTCTCGATGGCGTCGTCGAGCGCGGTGAGCGCGGTGAGCGGAGTCAAGGTCGGGTCCTCCGTGGAGCCGGGCTTGGGGATCGTGTCGGAAGGCGGTACGGACGGGGCGTGCGCTTCGAGTTGCACGGTTCGTCTTCCTCGTCTGGTCGTGTCCGGCCGGTTGGCCGGATGGGCGGCTGGTACCGGGTCTCTTCTTGTCCCGAGGCCCCTTCGTTCCGCTGTCCGCGTTGGTGGACAAACAGAAGGGCCGCGGATCCCGGATGGGGTTCCGCGGCCCTGAAGGCGCCGGCCTGACGAATCAGGCTGGATCACTCCAGGGTTCTGGCCCACGGAAGGCCCACATCTGGTTGTGCTGCGTCTGCTTCCGGAATCCGGCACCGGTCGCCGCAAAGGCATAGGCCTGCGCCTGCGCCACTACTGCTTCCAGTGCCTCGGTCGGTCGCTCGTCGCGCCCACGAATGGCAAGACCCGCGGGAGCAATGGCGGACTCCAGGTGCGCGGCGGCACGGAGGCCGGACACACCGGTGCCCTTGTTCGAGGCGCCGAGCATGCACAGGGAGACGGCCGAGCGATCGGTCATTTTGACGTCGGAGCTGAAGTTGATGCTGATCACTGGACTCGCCTCCTCTCGGCGCATCGGGGACTGGGCTGAGCCAGTCCGGCGGATATGCAAGTACAACACGGAATCAGCGCCTCCGAGAAGGCCGCCGCTTCCGTGCCTAAGAACCTATGGGGATTCCCGGGGCATGCGCAAACTATTTTTTCGACGAGTTCGTATCAGTCCCGTTCCTGCTCCCCGGCGGGCTCCCGGCCTGCGCAGATGGCCAGAACGTCCGCGCCGTAGCGGCCCAGCTTGCGTCTGCCCACACCGGGGATGCGCGCGAGTTCGTACTCGTCCTCGGGCGAGGACTCGGCGATCGCCATCAGGGTCTTGTCGGTGAAGACGCAGAAGGCGGGCTGCCCGCTGCGCCGCGCCTGCTCGGCCCGCCACTCGCGCAGCCGCTCGTAGAGGCCCTCGTCCATGTCGGACGGGCAGTCCTCACAGCGCATCAGTTTCATCTCGCCCGCGTCGGTCAGCGTGCGCCCGCAGACCCGGCAGCGGGCGGGGGTGCGCAGTCTGCGCCGCGGGCTCCCGGTCCCCGCCGGCCCGGTGCGCGCCGCCGGGAAGCCGCGCTCCACGCCTCCCGTGCCGCCGGCCGCTCCCCTGGCCCCGGTGCCGGTCGATCCCGGTCGCAGGCCGTCGAGGAAGCGGCTGGGGCGGCGGTTCGGGCGGCCGCCCGGGGAGCGGGAGAGCGCCCAGGACAGGTGCAGCCGCTCGCGCGCGCGGGTGACACCGACATAGAGGAGGCGGCGTTCCTCCTCGATCTGCTCGTCGGTCTTTGCGTAGGTGATCGGCATCATGCCCTCGGCGACCCCGACCAGGAAGACCACGTCCCACTCCAGGCCCTTGGCAGCGTGCAGGGAGGCGAGGGTGACGCCCTGGACGGTCGGGGCGTGCTGGGCTCCGGCCCTCTCGTCGAGTTCGACGACGAGGTCGGGCAGGCCGGCCTGGTGCCGGACGGCGGCGAAGTCCTGGGCGAGGTTCACCAGGGCGGCCAGGGACTCCCAGCGTTCCCGCACCGCTCCCGAGCCGGCCGGGGGCTCGGGGGTCCAGCCCTCGCCGGAGAGCACGGCGCGCACCTGGGAGGGCAGGTCGACGGCGTCGTCGAGGAGGTGGTCGTTGCCGCCGAAGCGGGCCGCGGCGCGCAGGGCGGCGATCGCCTTGCGCACCTCGGGCCGGTCGAAGAAGCGCTCGGCGCCGCGCAGCTGGTAGGGCACCCCGGCGTCCGCGAGGGCCTGCTCATAGGTCTCGGACTGGGAATTGGTGCGGAACAGTACGGCGATCTCGCTGGCCGGAACACCGGATTCGATCAGTTCCCGGATCCGGTGGGCGGCGCCCTCGGCCTCGGCCGGTTCGTCGCTGTACTCGGTGAAGACCGGCTCGGGGCCAGGGGCGCGCTGGGAGACGAGCTCCAGCCGGTGGTCGGCGGCGCGGCCGCGGGCCTGGGCGAGCAGCCCGTTGGCGAGGTGGACCACCTGGGGGGTGGAGCGGTAGTCGCGGACGAGTTTGACGACGGTGGCGCCCGGATGGCGGGTGCGGAAGTCGAGGAGGTAGTCCGGGGTTGCGCCTGTGAACGAGTAGATCGTCTGGCTGGCGTCGCCGACCACGCACAGGTTCTCCCGGTCGCCGAGCCACAGTTCCAGCAGGCGCTGCTGGAGGGGGCTGACGTCCTGGTACTCGTCGACGACGAAGTGCTGGTACTGGGCGCGGACCTGCTCGGCGACGTCGGGGCGGTCCTGCAGCACGGCCACGGTGAGCAGCAGCACGTCCTCGAAGTCGATTACGCCGCGCTCGCGCTTGAGGTCCTCGTAGACGGAGTAGATCTGGGCGATCTCGGCGGGGTCGCGGGGGGTCTCGCGGCCGGCCTTCGCGGCGGCGGGCGCGTAGTCGCCGGGGACGGTCTGGGTGACCTTGGACCACTCGATCTCGGAGGTGACGTCCCGCAGCTCACCGCGGTCGAGCCGGATGCGGCAGGCGGCCGCCGCGTCGGCGACGAGCTGGACCTTGCGGTCGACGAGCCGGGGCATGGACCCGCCGATGGCTTTCGGCCAGAAGTACTGCAGCTGCCGCAGGGCCGCCGAGTGGAAGGTGCGGGCCTGGACGCCGACGGCGCCGAGCTGGCGCAGCCGGCCGCGCATCTCGCCGGCGGCGCGGTTGGTGAAGGTGACGGCGAGCACGCTGGACGGCTGGAGGATGCCGGCGCGCACCCCGTAGGCGATCCGGTGGGTGATCGCCCGGGTCTTGCCCGTACCGGCGCCGGCCAGCACGCACACCGGACCGTGCAGCGCGGTGGCGACCTCGCGCTGCTCGGGGTCGAGCCCTTCGAGCACCGCATCGGCCGAGTCGGGTACCTGCGGGAAGAGCGAGGAGTGCGTTGCTGCTGTCACACGGCCATGCTGCCAGGTCGCGGGAGACGGGTGAGCCGGTTGTCCACAGGCAGGGGCTTGCAGTCGTATCAATGCGGCAGGCGTCACGTCCGCCGCATGCGGCGGGCACCACTTCCGGCCAGGGCGGCGGGCATCACCTCCGGCCAGGGCGGCAGGCGTCGTCCGGCTGATGCGGCGGGCATCACGTCCGTCTGGCCCGGCCGGGCACCGACTGCGGGAATTGTGGCGCTTTCAAGTACGTTCCCCTGTCAGCAGCACCGACTTCTTTCCCTCAGCCGCCGAAGGAGCGCACAAGGACATGCTGGGCACTGTGACGATGTACAGCACCACGTGGTGCGGCTACTGCCGCCGACTGAAGAGCCAGCTGGACCGCGAGGGCATCGCGTACACCGAGATCAACATCGAGCAGGACCCGGAGTCCGCGGCGTTCGTGGAGAAGGCGAACAACGGCAACCAGACGGTGCCCACGGTGCGGATCGTGCCCGCCACCGGCGGCGAGGAGATCGTGATGACGAACCCGAGCCTGGCCCAGGTGAAGCAGGCCCTCGCGGTCTGATCCCCGGCGTCCGGGCATCGGCGAACGAGAGGGGCGGTTCCTTGGCCGGAACCGCCCCTTTCGCGTGCTCGGAACCGTCCCTTTCGCGTGTCCGGAAGCGCCGCTCTCGGAGTGCTCGGCACCGCCCCTCCCGGTGCTCAGACGAAGCTGCGGGTCGGGAGCGGCCTGCCGTACCAGCGTTCGATGAGGCGGGCGGCGATGGAGATGCCGTAGGGCGGGAGGACCTCGCCGGACTCGAAGGCGGCGGTCAGGTCGTCGCGGGAGAACCAGCGGGCCTCGTGGATCTCGTCCCCGTCGACGCTGATCTCCGTGGAGGTGGCCCGGGCGAAGAAGCCCAGCATCAGGCTGGACGGGAAGGGCCAGGGCTGGCTGGCGATGTACTGGACCTCGCCGACGCTGATGCCGACCTCCTCGTGCACCTCGCGCCGCACCGACTGCTCGATGGACTCGCCGGGCTCCACGAAGCCGGCGAGCGTCGAGAAGCGGCCCTCGGGCCAGTGGACCTGGCGGCCCAGCAGGATGCGGTCGTCCTGGTCGGTGACCGCCATGATCACGGCCGGGTCGGTGCGGGGGTAGTGCTCGGCGCCGCAGGCCGTGCAGCGGCGGATGTGACCGGCCGCGGCGATCACGGTGCGCTCGCCGCAGCGGGAGCAGAAGCGGTGGGTGCGCTGCCAGTTCTCCAGCCCGACGGCGTGCACCATCAGCGCGGCGTCCCTGGGGGACAGCAGCAGGCCCGCCTCGCGCAGGCCGGCGGGACGCGCCGACTGGTCCATGCGGCCGGGCAGGGAGTCCTTCTGGAGGGCGAAGTAGGCGACGCCGTCCTCGTCGATGCCGAGGAAGTAGCGGTGCGCCTCGGTGAGCGGGGCCTCGAAGGAGGGCGTCATGACGAGCTCGGTACGGCCGTCGGGCGTCTCGTCGATGAGCACCTGGCCGCCGGAGACCACGAAGCAGCGCGTCGAGGGGTGGCTCCACGCCGCCGCGAGCCATGCCTCGTCGAGCCGGTGGTGCGCGGCGCGGTCGATGCCGCTGGGCGCGGTGAGCGAGATGGGGCGGTCGGCGGTGTGGTCGGTCCAGGTGGTCACGGGTGCTTCCAACTCCCCCAGTGGAACGGATCGGGTCGGCGGGCGGTTCGGCGGACGTGGGGCGGGAGGCGACCGGTCCGGCGGCGCTTCCGGCCGGTGGGCGGGGTTCTTCCAGTGTGCCCCGGCCGGGTGGCCGGTCCGGACCCGCCCGTCGGCGGGCCGGGCCCGGGGCCGCTCGGTTCTTCAGGGGGCGTGCCGCCAGTGCTCGGCGAGGTCGCCCCACAGGTGGGCGGAGGTCTCGACGCCCTTGAGCAGAAGATCGAGCTCGACCTTCTCGTTGGGGGCGTGCCAGCCGTCGGACGGGACGGAGATGCCGAGGAAGAGCACGGGGGCGCCGAGCACGTCCTGGAGGTCGGCGGCCGGGCCGGAGCCGCCCTCGCGGGTGAAGCGGACGGGTTTGCCGAAGGCCCTGCCCATCGCTCGGACCACGGACTGCAGCGCCGGGTGGTCCAGCGGGGTCAGGCACGGGCGGGTGGCGGAGCTGAAGCCGATCTCGCAGCGGATGCCGTCGGGCACCTGGGCCCGGGCCCAGTCGCCGACGATCTTCTCGATGTGCGCCGGGTCCTGGCCGGCCACCAGCCGGAACGACAGCTTCACCATGGCGGAGGACGGGATGATCGTCTTGCTGCCGGCGCCCTGGTAGCCGCCGCCGATGCCGTTGACCTCGGCGGTCGGGCGGGCCCAGATGCGCTCCAGGGTGCTGTAGCCGGCCTCCCCCGCGGTGCCGTGGGACTTGGCCGTGGCCAGCCACCGCTCCTCGTCGAAGGGCAGCTCGGCGAAGAGCTCCCGCTCGCGGTCGGTGAGTTCGATCACGCCGTCGTAGAAGCCGGGGATCGCCACGCGCCCGTTCTCGTCGTGCAGGGCGGCGACCAGGCGGCCGATTGCGGTGGCGGGGTTGGGCACGGCGCCGCCGAAGGACCCGGAGTGGATGTCCTGGTCGGGGCCGTACAGCCGTATCTCGCACTCGGCGAGGCCGCGCATCCCGGTGCACACGGTGGGGGTGTCCTCGGACCACATCCCGGTGTCGGAAACGATCACGGCGTCGGCGGCGAGCCGCTCGGCGTGCTGCTCGACCAGCGCCCGGAAGTGCGGCGAGCCGGACTCCTCCTCGCCCTCGATCAGCAGCTTCAGGTTGACGGCCGGGGTGGTGCGGCCGGTGGTGGCGAGGTGGGCGCGGACGCCGAGGAGGTGGAAGAACACCTGCCCCTTGTCATCGGCCGCCCCGCGCGCGTACAGGCGGTTCCCCTTGACCACCGGTTCGAACGGCTCGCTGTCCCAGCCGTCCGCGCGGGCGGCGGGCTGCACGTCGTGGTGGCCGTAGACCAGCACCGTGGGTGCGCCGGGGTCGGCGGAGGGCCACTCGGCGTAGACGGCCGGGGCACCCGGGGTCGGCCAGACCTCGGCGGTCGAGAACCCGGTCTCCTTGAGCTTGGCGGCGAGCCACTCGGCGCTGCGGTGCACGTCGGCGGCGTGTTCGGGCTGGGCCGACACGGAGGGGATGCGCAGCCATGCGGCGAGGTCGTCGAGGAAGGCGGCGCGGTGCTGATCGATGTATGCACGGACGGCGTCGACGGCACTGTCAACGGGCTGGCTCATGCCCCCGAGCCTATCGGCCCGCGGGGGCGTCCTCGGCGTGCGGTATCTCACCGGACGGCTCCCCGAGCAGCAGCCGCTCCAGCCCGGCGCGGTCCGGCAGCCCCTCGGGGCGGACCACCTCGCCGGTGCGCACGTACAGGAACGCGGCCGTGACGTTCTCCAGGGGTACGCCCTGCTGCTCGGCCCAGGCGAGCCGGTAGACGGCGAGCTGGAGCGGGTCGGCCGTGGGGGCGCGGTTGGTCTTCCAGTCGACGATCTCGTACGTGGCCTGTTCGCCCTCGCCCTCCCCGGTCCGGTAGACGGCGTCGATGCGGCCCCGCACCACGCGCCCGGCGAGGCTGAGCTGGAACGGGGCCTCCACGCGGTAGGGCGTGCGGCGGGCGTACTCGGTGCGCTCGAAGGCTTCCTTGAGCGCCTCGAGATCGCGTTCGTCGGCGATCTCCGCCTCGCTGCCGGGCAGCTCCTCCGGCTCCAGCATGGGCAGGGTCAGCTCCTCGAAGCGGGACTCGACCCAGGCGTGGAAGCGTGTGCCCCGGCGGGCGGCGGGCTGCGGCGGGCGGGGCATGGGGCGGGCCAGCTCCTTGGCGAAGCCGTCCGGGTCGGCGGCCAGCCGCAGCAGCTCGGAGGCGGTGAGCGAGGCCGGCAGCTGCACCTCGGTGACGCTCTGGCGGGCGCGCAGCAGCTCCCCGGTGAGGGCGTCGAGGTCGCGGTCCCAGGAGGCGACGGTGCGGGCTTCCTCCGGGGTGAGGCGGCTGTCGGCGGGCTCCGCGGGGTGCGAGGTGCGGAGCTGTGCGGGCCCCGGCGCGCGGGTGCGGCCGCTGTCTTCCGGGGCTGTGGTCTGGCGCGGGATGGTGGGGCGGTCCGGGGCGGTGGGCCGGTCGAGGCGGTCCGAGGGGTCCGGCAGGTGGTGGTCGCGGTCCTCGGCGAGCGTGCCGCTGGTTTCGGCGAACGACTCGCCCTCCCCGGGGAACGGGTCCTCGTCCCCAAGGGACGGATCGTCCTCCCTGGAGAACGGATCCTCGTCCCCAAGGAACGGATCGTCGTCCCCGGAGAACGGATCCTCGTCCTCCGGCAGGAGCTCCCCGTGCTCCGGCAGGAGCTCCCCGTGCTCCGGCAGGAGCTCCTCGTCGTCCGGCGGAGGGGGCCAGTCCGGGTCCTCGTAGGTGTCCGGGTATGTGTGCGGCTCGGGCGCGGCCGCCGGGTGGCCGTTCTCGCGGGCGGCGAGTGCGTCGAGGTGGGCGAGGACGGTCTCGGCTGCGGCCCGGCGACGGGCGAGGGCGGCGTCGTCCAGGGGCAGGGGCCACATCTGGTCGCCGGCGGGCCGGTGCAGGCTCGGGTTCTCCTCGTCCTCGGCCGGCTTCTCCGCCCACGCCTCGATCTCGCCGTACCCGGCGGCGCAGTGGTCGTGGAGGGCCAGCAGGAACTCGGAGGGGCCGCGCGGCTTCTTCTGCGAGGGACCCCACCAGTGGCCGGACCCGAGGAGCAGGGAGCGGGGCCGGGTGAAGGTGACGTAGCCGAGGCGCAGCTCCTCGGTGTGCTGGTGCTCCTTCATCGCCGCGTGGAAGGCCTTCATGCCGCGGGCGTCCCAGGAGGTGACGTCGGGCAGGGTGGCCGCGTCGCCGCGCAGCCGGTGCGGCAGCACCTTGCCCTGGGCGGTCCACTTCTCCCGGCCCTGGCTGCTGGGGAAGGTGCCCTTGACCAGGCCGGGGACGGCGACGACGTCCCACTCCAGGCCCTTGGACTTGTGCGCGGTGAGCACCTTGACGGTGTTCTCGCCGCCGGGCAGCGCGTTGTCCAGACCCTTCTCGTACTGGGCGGCGGTGCGCAGGAAGCCGAGGAAGGCGAGCAGGGTCGCCTCGCCGTCGCCGGCGGCGAAGGAGGCGGCGATGTCGAGGAAGTTGGCCAGGGTCTCGCGGCGGCGGGCGGCGAGCGCGTGCGGGGACGCCGACAGTTCGACCTCGAGGCCGGTGACGGCGAGCACACGGTGCAGGACGTCCATGAGCGGGTCGGCCAGGGAGCGGCGCAGATCGCGCAGTTCGGCGGCGAGGCGGGCGAAGCGCACCCGCGCGTCGGGCGAGAAGGGCAGCCCGTCGTCGCCTCCGTCGCCGTCCAGCGGGGTCTCCAGGAAGGTGTCGAGGGCGTCGGCGAGCGAGATCACCTCGGCCGGGTCGACTCCTTCGACGGCCTCGGCGAGCCGCCGGTCGGGGTCGTCGTCGCCCTCCACGCGCGCATGCGACACCAGCAGCCGGGCGCGGCGACCCAGCAGGGCCAGGTCGCGGGGGCCGATGCGCCAGCGCGGCCCGGTCAGCAGCCGGACCAGGGAGGCGTTGGCGCCCGGGTCCTGCAGCACCTCGCAGACGGCGACCAGGTCGGCGATCTCCGGCAGGTGCAGCAGGCCGGACAGGCCCACGACCTCCACGGGCACGTCCCGGGCGACCAGGGCGGCCTGGATGTCGGCGAAGTCGGTGGCGGTGCGGCACAGCACGGCGATCTCGCCGGGCGGCTTCCCGGTGCGCACCAGGTGGGCGATGGAGTCGGCCATCCACTCCAGCTCCTCGGCGTGGGTGCGCAGCAGGGCGCAGCGGACCATGCCGTCGCGTTCGGCGCCGGGGGCCGGGCGCAGGGCCTCCACCCCGGCGTGCAGCTCGCGCAGCGGTTCGGCGAGGCCGTTGGCGAGGTCCAGCAGGCGTCCGCCGCTGCGGCGGTTCTCGCTGAGCGACTGGCGGGTGGCCGGGCGTCCGTCGGCGTGCGGGAAGTGCTCGGGGAAGTCGTCGAGGTTGGCGACGGAGGCGCCGCGCCAGCCGTAGATCGCCTGGCAGGGGTCGCCGACCGCGGTGACGGGGTGGCCGGTGCCGCCGCCGAACAGCCCGGCGAGCAGGACGCGCTGGGCGACGGAGGTGTCCTGGTACTCGTCGAGGAGCACCACCCGGAACTCGTCGCGCAGGATGCGGCCGACCTCCGGGATGGCGGCGAGCCGGGCGGACAGGGCGATCTGGTCGCCGAAGTCGAGCAGGTCGCGTTCGCGTTTGGCGGCGCGGTAGCGCAGCACCAGGTCCGCCAGTTCGCGCCGGGCGGCGGCGGCTTCGGGGACCTTGCGCAGGTCGGCGTTGGTGAGCTTGAGCCGGCTCAGGGTGGACAGCAGCTCGGTGTCGTGGGCGCGCAAGTCCTCGGGGCGCACCAGGTGTTCGGAGAGCTCGGCGTCCAGGGCGAGCAGGTCTCCGACGAGGTCGGCGAAGGAGCGGGTGAGGGCCGGGTAGGGGCCGGGTGCCTCGCGCAGCACCCGGGCGGCGAGCTGGTAGCGGGTGGCGTCGGCGAGCAGCCGGGAGCTGGGCTCCAGCCCGATGCGCAGTCCGTGGTCGGTCAGCAGGCGGCCCGCGAAGGCGTGGTACGTGGAGATCTCGGGCTCGCCCGGCGGGTTGTCCGGGTCGATGGCGTCGGGGTCGGTGACGCCGGCCTTGATCAGTGCCTTGCGGACGCGTTCGGCGAGTTCACCGGCGGCCTTGTTGGTGAAGGTGAGGCCGAGCACCTGCTCGGGGGCGACCTGGCCGGTGCCGACCAGCCAGACCACGCGCGCCGCCATCACCGTCGTCTTGCCGGAGCCGGCTCCGGCCACGATCACCTGCGGGGCGGGCGGCGCGGTGATGCAGGCCGTCTGCTCCGGGGTGAACGGGATGCCGAGGAGCTCCTTGAGCTGCTCGGGATCGGTGATACGTGCGGGCACATCGAGGAAGGCTAGCGGCGGCCACTGACAACGGATGACGGGCAGGTGCGGGCGCCGGCAGCGGGGAGCCCCGTGCGCCGGCAGCGGGGAGCCGTGCGCCGGCAGCGGGGAGCCCCGTGCGCCGGCAGCGGGGAGCCCCGTGCGCCGGCAGCGTGCGCCCCCTGCGCAGAGTCCGCGAGCCGCCCCTCACTCCACCACGAACCTCGGAGCCGCCCTACTCCACCACGTGCCGCCCCTCCGGCCGGGCGCTGCACGAGGCGCGGAAGGCGCAGCGCGTGCAGTGCTGGCCCGCGCTCGGGGTGAACCGCTCGTCGAGCACCTTCCCGGCGGCGGTGGCCAGCAGCTCGCCGACCCACTCCCCCTCCAGCGGCTGCTGCGCCTGCACCTTGGGCAGGGTCTCGCCGCCGTCCCGCTGGGCGGCTCCCTGCCGCAGCTGGACCAGTTCGGCGCCGCCCGGCTCGGGACGCACCCCGTCGAAGGCGTCGTCGACGGCGCCCTCGCGGACGGCGAGCTGGTAGACGGCGAGCTGCGGATGCCGCTCGACCTCCTTGGCCGTGGGCGCCTGCTTGCCGGTCTTGAAGTCGACGACGTAGGCGCGGCCCTCGCCGTCGGCCTCCACGCGGTCCATCTGGCCGCGGATGCGGACCTGGTAGTCGCCGGCCTCCAGGGTGACGTCGAAGTCGTGCTCGCTGGCCACCGGGGTGCGTCCGGGGCGCAGGCGGTTGGAGTCGACGTGCCACTTCAGGAAGCGTTCCAGCGCCACCCGGGCGTTCTCCTTCTCCTGCGCCGACTTCCACGGCGCGTCGAAGGCGAGGGCGTTCCACACGGAGTCGAGGCGCTCCATGAGTACGTCGAGGTCCGCCGGGGTGCGTCCGGAGGCCACCTCGTCGGCGAGGACGTGCACCACGTTGCCGAAGCCCTGGGCGGCCGTGGCGGGGGCGTCGGCCTTCACCTCGCGGCCCAGGAACCACTGCAGGGCACAGGTGTTGGCGAGCTGGTCGAGGGCACTGCCGGAGAGCACCACGGGCTGGTCGCGGTCGCGCAGCGGCACCTTGGACTCCGTCTGCTCGAACATGCCCCACCACCGGTAGGGGTGGGCGGCCGGCACCAGCGGGCGGCCGTCCTCGTCGGTGAGTGCGGCGAGCCGGGCAAGGCGCTGTGCGGCGGCCTGACGGAGCGCGTCGGAGACCCGTGGGTCCACGGTGGTGGCGCGCAGCTCGGCGACGAGCGCCGCCACGGACAGCGGGCGGCGCGGGCGGCCGGTGACGTCCCTGGGTTCGACGCCGAGCTCGGTGAGGAAGCGGGAGGGCTGGTCGCCGTCGTCGGCCGGTGCCTTCACCGCGGTCACCACCAGCCGGTCCCGGGCACGGGTGGCGGCCACGTAGAACAGGCGGCGCTCCTCGGCGAGCAGCGCGCCGGGGGTGAGGGGTTCGGCGAGGCCGTCGCGGCCGATGCGGTCGGCCTCCAGCAGGGAGCCGCGGCGGCGCAGGTCCGGCCACAGCCCCTCCTGCACGCCCGCCACCACGACCAGCCGCCACTCCAGCCCCTTGGAGCGGTGCGCGGTCATCAGGCGTACGGCGTCGGGGCGGGCGGCGCGGCGGGTGAGGGTGTCGGCGGCGATGTCCTCGGCCTCGATCTCCTCGAGGAAGTTCAGGGCGCCGCGGCCCCCGGTGCGCTCCTCGGCGCGGGCGGCGGTGGCGAACAGCGCGCAGACGGCGTCGAGGTCCCGGTCGGCGTTGCGTCCGGCCGCGCCGCCGCGCCGGGCGGCGCGCTCCAGGCGCTGCGGCCAGGGCGTGCCGCTCCACAGCTCCCACAGGACCTCCTCGGCGGTGCCCCCGCCGGCCAGGCACTCACGTGCCTTGCGCAGCAGCGCGCCCAGGCGCTGCGCCCCCCGCGCGTACGCCGGGTCGTGCACGGCCAGCCGCTCGGGCTCGGCGAGCGCCCGCGCGAGCAACTCGTCCGACGGCGGCGGCAACGGGTTGCCCGCGGCCCGCTCCTCCTCCCGCAGCGCGCGCCCGAGGCGCCGCAGATCGGCGGTGTCCATCCCGGCGAGCGGCGAGGTGAGCAGCGTGAGCGCGGTCTCGGTGTCCAGCCAGCAGGCCTCCTCGCCTCCGCCGCGCTCCGCGACACCGGGCTCGGAGTCCCCGGACCCCGCATGGCCGGACTCCGGGCCGCCGGACTCCACGCCACCGGCACCCGGCCCGCCGGCCTCAGCACCACCGTCACCCGACCCGCCGGACTCCGCCTCGCCGCGCTCGTGATCACCGGACGCCGTCTCACCGACGCTCGGACCGCCGCGCTCCGCGGCCCCCGGCCCGTAATGCCCCGACACCGCACCAGCCGACACCGGACCACCGGCTCCGGCTCCGGCTCCGGCTCCGGCTCCGGCTCCCACACCACCGGCAGCCAGGTCACCTGGCTCCCCGCCACCGGCACGCGGCCCGCCGACCTCAGCACCACCGTCACCCGACCCGCCGGACTCCGCCTCGCCGCGCTCGTGATCACCGGACGCCGTCTCACCGACGCTCGGACCGCCGCGCTCCGCGGCCCCCGGCCCGTAATGCCCCGACACCGCACCAGCCGACACCGGACCACCGGCTCCGGCTCCGGCTCCGGCTCCGGCTCCCACACCACCGGCAGCCAGGTCACCTGGCTCCCCGCCACCGGCACCCGGCCCGCCGGCCTCAGCACCATCAGCACCCGACCCGCCGGACTCCCCGTCACCGGATGCCAGACCGGCGCTCTCCGACCCCGCACTCCCCCGGCCACCGGTCTCCGGAGCACCCTCCGTGCCCGCCGCGTCCCCCGCGACCCCCGCGCCCCCGGCGTCCCTGCGCCGTACCTCCGCCGTGGCGACCGCGCGCAGTGCCGTCAGCAGTGGGGCCACCGCCGGCTCGTGGCGCAGGGGTACGTCGTCGCCGTCGACGTCGACGGGGACGCCGGCCGAGGTGAGGGCGCGGCGGAGTGTGGGCAGGGTGCGCGCGCCGGCGCGGACCAGGACGGCCATCTCGCTCCACGGGACGCCGTCCTCCAGGTGGGCGCGGCGCAGGATGTCGGCGATGTTGTCCAGCTCGGTGCCGGGCGTCGGGTAGGTGTACACCTCGACCCGGCCGCCGTCGCGCGCCGCGGTGAGCTCGCGGTGGGCGCGGACCTTGTCGGCGGGCAGCCGCGGCAGCGGCATGCGCTGGGTGATCAGACGGGTGGCGGCCAGCAGCGCCGCGCCGGAGCGGCGGGAGGTGCGCAGCACCTCGACCGGGGCCGGCCGGCCGTCGGCCCGGCGGAAGGCGTGCGGGAAGTCGAGGATGCCGTTCACGTCGGCGCCCCGGAAGGCGTAGATCGACTGGTCGGGGTCGCCGAAGGCGACCAGGGTGCGGCCGCCGCCGGCCAGGGCGTGCAGCAGCCGTACCTGGGCGGGGTCGGTGTCCTGGTACTCGTCGACGTACACGGCGTCGTACTGCTCGACGAGCCGGGCGGCGACCTCGGGGCGGCGGGCGAGCAGCACCGCGCGGTGGACGAGCTCGGCGTAGTCGAGGACGCCCTGGAGGTCGAGGACGTCGAGGTACTCGGCGAGGAAGGCGGAGGCGGCCCGCCAGTCGGGGCGCCCGATGCGGCGGGCGAAGGCTTCCAGCTCCCGGGGCCCGAGCCCCAGTTCGCGGCTGCGGGCGAGCACCGCGCGGACCTCGTCGGCGAAGCCGCGGGTGGTCAGGCAGGCGCGCAGCTCGTCCGGCCAGCGCACATGCGCGAGGCCGAGCTTCTCCAGGTCGGCCTGCCCGGCCAGCAGCTCGCGGACGGTGACGTCCTGCTCGGGGCCGGACAGCAGCCGCAGCGGCTCCACGAAGAGGTCGCTGTCCTGGTGGGCGCGGACCAGGGCGTAGCAGAACGAGTGGAAGGTGGTCGCCTGCGGGGCGCGTGCGGCGCCTGTGCGCAGCGCCAGGCGGTCGCGCAGTTCCACCGCCGCGCGCCGGCTGAAGGTGAGCACCAGGATGCGTTCGGGGTCCTGGCCGCGGGCGACGCGGGCGGCGACGGACTCGACGAGCGTGGTGGTCTTCCCGGTGCCCGGACCGGCGAGGACCAGCAGCGGACCGGAGTCGTGGTCAACCACGGAGCGCTGTGCGGCGTCCAGTGGAGGGGGATTCACGCGAGCCGGCGGGGTACGCACCAGCCGATAGGCGCCACGGCTCCCCCGGCGCACCCGGGGGTGCGGCAGGTCGCTGGTGGAGGAAGAGGAGCTCACGTGGTTCGCCGGTCCTGGTGGTTGTGCTGGGTGTCCCGCGCGGTGCGGGCGGTGGCCGCGGGATGAGGGGGACGCGTGCAGCCGACGCTACGCCGGTGGAGACCCCGGAAGCAGGGCTTCCGCTTCTTCCCGCCAGGCACGCGCGCCACCCGCGTCCCTCGCCTCACGAACGTACGTCATGGCACGGACGTGCCCTTCTTCCCCCGTACGGATCACAGGCCACACGGCGCGGCGCCGGATGCCGGAAGCTGTCAGGTGTGACCCTCCGTGTGTCCGCCGCCGTCCCACCGCGCGCGTCTCATGTCGAGGCGCGGGAGGTGGCCCTCGGCGGCCCGGCTCGCCGCCTTCAGCGGCGTGCCCTCCGCGCGGTAGTGGGCCAGGGCCCGCAGTTCGTGCCCCGGCAGCAGGACGCCGTCCGCGCGGACGACCCGCCACCAGGGGACGGCGCCGCCGTACAGGGACATCACCCGCCCCACCTGGCGCGGGCCGCCCTCCCCCAGCCACTCGGCCACGTCCCCGTACGTCATGACACGGCCCGGAGGGATCAGCTCGGCCACCTCGAGGACGCGTTCCACGTACGGCGGCAGAGCGTCACCGGCACGGGCCTCCCCGGCACCGGCGGCACCGGCGTGGGCCCGACCGGCCGCATCCGCGCGGGCTTCCCCCGCACCGGCGGCATCCGCGCGGGCCTGACCGGCGCCCTCGCTCCCGGTGCCGGCAGTGGTGTCCGGCAGTCGGCTCTCCTGACTCATCCGGCCCATCCTGCACCACGCCACCGACAACGCGACGCGCACGGGCGCACGCGAGTGTCTCGCCCCGGGGCGGCGCTTCCGGCAGACTGTGCGGCCCGCATATGGACCCTGATGCCCCCTTGTACCGGTACGGCATGCCACCATCGTGCGGGCGGTGACTGGTGATACGAGACCAAGAAGAGACGATGAAGCAGCAGGGTGCGCACCCCGAGGGCACGGAGGGCACCTCTGACGCTTCGTCGCGCCCGGAGACCCGCCCGGAGACCCCGGACACCGGCCCGACGGGCGGCAGCAGGCCGGGCGATCCGCAGCACGGTGACAAGTCGGGCAAGTCGAGCGAGTCACGCGAATCCGGTAAGAACACCCGGCGTGAGGCGGCAAAGAAGCAGGACGCGCCCGACATTTCTGACACGGTGCACATCGACGAGGTCGAGGGCGACGAGCCGCTGCTCCCGGCCCGCGTGCACCGCCCGTCCGACCTCATGCGCCTGCTGGTGGGCATCCTGGCCGTCGGCGTGCTGCTGGCGATCGCCGCGTTCGCCCACGGCACCACGGCCGGCCTGGAGCAGGACATCAACAAGGGCACCGGACAGGCGCCCGACCTGCTCATCAAGATCGCGGGACTGGCCTCCAGCATCGCGATCCTGCTGGTGCCGGTGGCGTTCGCCATCGAGCGGCTGATCAAACGCGACGGCCTGCGGATCGCCGACGGCGTGCTCGCGGCCGTCCTGGCGCACGGGGTGACCCTCGCCACCGATCTGTGGGTGGCACGGGCCGCCCCCGACTCCATCCAGGAGGCGCTCACCCAGCCCTCCCCCGGTGACGTCAACGCCCTGACCGATCCCGTGCACGGCTATCTCGCCCCGGTGATCGCGTACATGACGGCCGTCGGGATGTCCCGCAGACCCCGGTGGCGCGCGGTGCTGTGGGTGGTGCTGCTGCTCGACGCCTTCTCCATGCTGGTCGCGGGGTACACCACCCCGTTCTCGATCATCCTCACCGTCCTGATCGGCTGGACCGTCGCCTATGGCACGCTCTACGCCGTCGGCTCGCCCAATGTGCGTCCCACCGGGCGGACCCTGATGGCGGGCCTGCGCACGGTGGGCTTCCGCCCGGTGACCGCCTCCCGGGTGGAGTCCGCGGAGTCCCCCGAGGCCGGCGACCGGGGCCGCCGCTACTTCGTCACCCTGGAGGACGGCCCGCCGCTGGACGTGACGGTGGTGGACCGCGAGCAGCAGGCCCAGGGCTTCTTCTACCGGGCGTGGCGCAACCTCACCCTGCGCGGCTTCGCCACCCGCCGCAGCCTCCCCTCGCTGCGCCAGGCGCTGGAGCAGGAGGCGCTGCTGGCCTACGCGGCGATCGCGGCCGGGGCCAACGCGCCCAAGCTGATCGCGACCTCGGAGCTCGGCCCCGACGCGGTCATGCTCGTCTACGAGCACATCGGCGGACGCACCCTCGACACGCTGTCCGACGAGGAGATCACCGACGAGCTGCTGCGCGACACCTGGCTCCAGGTGCGGGCGCTGCAGTCGCGCCGCATCGCGCACCGCAGGCTGGTGGGCGAGGCGATCCTGGTGGATCGTTCCGGCAAGGTGTTCCTCACCGATCTGCGGGCCGGTGAGATCGCGGCCGGCGAGCTGCTGCTGCGCATGGACATCGCCCAGCTGCTGGTGACGCTCGGCCTGCGGGTGGGCGCCGAGCGCGCGGTGAACTCGGCGGTGAGCGTGCTCGGACCGGACGCCGTGGCGGACTGCCTGCCCATGCTCCAGCCGATCGCGCTGAGCCGCTCCACCCGCGCCACCCTGCGCAAGCTGGCCCGGGAGCGCGCGGAACGCGAACGCGAGGCGGTGCTGGAGGCGTCCCGGCAGGCCAAGCAGCTGCGCGCCGAGCAGTCCGCGGGCACCCCGCCCGGCAAGCCCGGCAAGCCCGGCAAGCCCGGCAAGAAGGCCACGCGGGCCGAGCAGCGGGCCGAGAAGCGGGCGCTGGACGAGGCCCTGGAGGAAGCGCGCGAGGAGGATCTGCTCACCCAGATCCGGCACCAGGTGCTGCGGATCAGACCCCAGGCGCCGGTGGAGCCGGCCCGTCTGGAGCGGGTGCGTCCGCGCACGCTGATCAGCTTCATCGCCGGAGCCATCGGCGCGTACTTCCTGCTCACCCAGCTCACCCACATCGAGTTCGGGCCGCTGATCGCCAACGCGGACTGGCGCTGGGTGATCGCGGCGGTGCTGTTCTCGGCGGCCACCTACTTCGCGGCGGCCCTGGCGCTGCTGGGGTTCGTGCCGGAGCGGGTGCCTTTCCTGCGCACCGTGGCCGCCCAGGTGGCCGGCTCCTTCGTGAAGATCGTCGCCCCGGCGGCGGTGGGCGGCGTGGCGCTGAACACCAGGTTCCTCCAGCGGGCGGGGGTGCGGCCGGGCCTCGCGGTGGCCAGCGTCGGCGCCTCGCAGCTGTTCGGGCTCGGCTGTCACGTCCTGATGCTGCTGGCCTTCGGCTATCTGACCGGCACCGAGAAGACGCCCTCGCTGTCGCCGTCCCGCACGGTCATCGCGGGCCTGCTGACGGTGGCGGTGCTGATGCTGGTGGTGACCTCGGTGCCGTTCCTGCGGAAGTTCGTCGTCACCCGGGTGCGCTCGCTCTTCGCGGGTGTGGTGCCGCGCATGCTGGACGTGCTGCAGCGGCCGCAGAAGCTGATCACCGGCATCGGCGGCATGCTGCTGCTGACCGCCTGCTTCGTGCTCTGCCTGGACGCCTCGGTCCGCGCCTTCGGCGACGAGTCGACCTCCATCAGCATCGCCAGCGTCGCCGTGGTCTTCCTCGCGGGCAACGCGCTGGGCTCCGCGGCGCCGACCCCCGGCGGTGTGGGCGCGGTCGAGGTGACCCTCACCGTCGGTCTGATCGCCGTGGGTCTCCCGCAGGCGGTGGCCACCCCGGCCGTGCTGCTGTTCCGGCTGCTGACGCTGTGGCTGCCGGTGCTGCCGGGCTGGCTCGCCTTCAACCACCTCACCCGCAAGGAAGCGCTGTAGCCCTCGCCTGCTCGGAAGCGCTGCGGGCGTCACCGGCTCGCAAGCGCCGAAGCGCTGCCGCCGCAGCGGTCCCCGGGGCCGTTTCGCCCGGACGGCCGGTGCCCCGCGCCTACCGCCGGGTACGGCCCCAGGATGGGGTCATGCCCAAGTCCTTCCGTGCGCGCGCCGCGGCCCTGACCGCCTCCGCCCTGCTGCTGCCGGCGCTGCTGGCCGGCTGCGGCGAGGACGGCGACCCGGGGCAGGACCTGACGAGTCAGAAGCTCGGCTGGAAGGACTGCCCGGCCCCCTCCGACGCCCAGGGCGGCGGCCCCTCCCCCTCGCCCCTGCCCCGCGGCGGGACCTGGCAGTGCGCCACCATGAAGGCGCCGCTCGACTGGGACGACCCCGAGGGCGACACCATCAATCTGGAGCTGATCCGGGCCAGGTCCAGCGGACCGGAGGACCGGCGCATCGGCTCCCTGATCTTCAACTTCGGCGGACCGGGCGGCTCCGGGGTCCGCACCCTGCCCGCCTTCGGCGAGGAGTACGAGCGTCTGCGCACCCGCTACGACCTGGTGAGCTTCGACCCGCGCGGCGTCGGCCGCAGCGCCCCGGTGCTCTGCCTGAACGACCGGCAGATGGACGCGCACTTCCAGCAGGACGCCACCCCCGACGACAGCGCCGAGCGCACCGAACTGCTGCAGGGCACCAAGTCGTTCAACGCGGCCTGCGAGGACCGGTCCGAGCGGATCCTGCCGCATGTGCGCACCACGGACACCGCCCGCGACCTCGACCTGATGCGGCAGGTCCTGGGCGACGACAAGCTGTACTACTTCGGCATCTCCTACGGGACCGAACTCGGCGGCGTCTACGCGCACCTCTTCCCCGAGAAGGTGGGCCGTGCCGTGTTCGACGCGGTCGTGGACCCCACGCAGGACCCGGAGCAGGGCTCGCTCGGCCAGGCGCGGGGCTTCCAGCGCGCCCTCGACAACTACGCGGAGAACTGCGTCTCGCAGACCGAGGAGTGCCCCGTCGGCGACACCGCCCAGGACGTGAAGGACCGCATCGCCGCCCTGCTGAAGGACCTCGACAGCAAGACCATCCCCGGCATCCCGCCGCGCGAGCTGACCCAGACGGAGGCGATGAACGGGATCGCCCAGGCCCTGTACTCGCAGGAGTTCTGGGAGTTCCTCACCGACGGCCTTGAGCGGGCCTACGACGGCGACGGCACCATCCTGATGGCCCTGTCCGACAGCATGACCGGCCGCAGCGAGAACGGCGAGTACAGCAACTTCGTCCCCGCCAACGTGGCCATCAACTGCGCCGACGACAAACCCCGCTACACCGAGGAGGACGTGGAGCGCAGCCTGCCCCGGTTCCGCGCCGCCTCCGAGCTCTTCGGCGACTACCTGGCCTGGGGCCTGGTCACCTGCACCGACTGGGCGGTGCCCGGAGCCGCCGACCACCCCGATGTCAGCGCGCCCGGCGCCCCGCCGATCCTGGTGATCGGCAACACCGGCGACCCGGCCACCCCCTACGAGGGGACGCGCAGGATGGTGCGGGCGCTCGGTGAGGGAGTCGGCGTCGAGCTCACGTACAAGGGGCAGGGGCACGGCGCCTATGACAGCGGCAACGGGTGCGTGCGGAACGCGGTGCACGGCTATCTGCTGGACGGAAAGGTGCCGCCTGCCGGCACCGTCTGCACCTGATTGCGCCGGTCTGCGCCCGAAGCAGCAGGTCAGAGGGTTGTCCACAGGCTGCCACGGCACGGCCGGGGTGCGCCTACCATGGCCTGACCGCCGTCCGCGGCACGTGCGGAGGGCACCCGAGGGGGGATGTGGCACATGACGCGCTTCGTACGGTGGACGGCTCTCGGGGTCGCCGCCGCGCTTCTGACGGCGGGCTGCAGCGGCTCGTCCGGCGACGACGGGGCCCGCGACGACGACAAGAGGGGCAACTCGGCGCTCGACTGGAAGGAGTGCGAGTCCACCGGTGACGCCCCCGCGCCGGGCGACGAGTGGCAGTGCGCCACGCTCGAGGTGCCGCTGGACTGGTCGAAGCCGGACGGCAAGAAGATCGACCTGGCGCTGATCCGCGCCGAGGCCACCGGCGACGAGCGCCGTGGCTCGCTGGTGTTCAACTTCGGCGGCCCCGGCGGCTCCGGCGTGTCGATGCTGCCGTCCTACGCCGACACGGTCGCGAAGCTGCGCGAGCACTACGACCTGGTGAGCTGGGACCCGCGGGGCGTCGCCGCCAGCGAGGGCGTCCGGTGCCGGGAGGACAAGGACATCCAGGCGGCCGAGGCGAAGGTGGACACCACGCCCGACACCCCGGCCGAGGAGCGTACGTTCCTGTCCGACGCCGCCGACTTCGGCAAGGGCTGCGCCAGGTCGGCGGGCGAGCTGCTGGGCCATGTCTCCACCAGCGACACGGCCCGCGACCTGGACCGCATCCGCCAGGCCGTCGGCGACGACAAGCTGAACTACTTCGGCATCTCCTACGGCACCGAGCTGGGCGGCGTCTACGCGCACCTCTTCCCCGAGAAAGTGGGCCGGATGACCCTCGACGCGGTCGTCGACCCGACCGCCGACATGGTGGGCCACGCCCGCAACCAGACCCTCGGCTTCCAGCGCGCCCTGGACGCCTACCTGAAGTCCACCGGCAAGGACCCCGAGGAGGGCTCCCGCGAGATAGCGGACCTGCTGCGGCGGATCGACGCCGAGCCGCTGCCGACCTCCACCAAGGGCCGCGAGCTCACCCAGTCCCTGGCGCTCACCGGCATCATCCTCCCCCTCTACAGCAAGGACGGCTGGCCGGCCCTGACCAGCGCCCTGCAGGCCGCCGAGGAGGGCGACGGCTCCGAACTCCTCGCCCTGGCCGACGGCTACAACGAGCGCGACGCCTCCGGCCGTTACGGCACCACCACCCACTCCCAGCGCGTCATCTCCTGCCTGGACGACAAGGCGCGGCCGAGCCTCGAGGAGACCAGGAAGCTGCTGCCGGAGTTCGAGAAGATCTCCCCCGTCTTCGGCCCCGCCCTCGGCTGGGACATCGCCGGCTGGTGCCACGACTGGCCGGTCCCCGGCCAGCACGACACCCCCGAGGTGAGCGCCCCGGGCGCCGGCCCCATCCTGGTCATCGGCAACACCGGCGACCCGGCCACCCCCTACGAGGGCGCCCGCCGCATGGCCGACGAACTCGGCAAGAACGTAGGCATAGTCCTCACCTGGAAGGGCGAGGGCCACGGCGCCTACGGCAACGGCAGCGACTGCGTCGACTCCACCGTCAACGCCTACCTGATCGAGGGCACGGTCCCGAAGGACGGGAAGGTCTGTTCCTGACGAAGCCGCGAGGCGCGGTTGCTGCCGCCCCCATGATCACCGCGCCCCGGATTCGTCGGCTGCTCGTGGGTTCCCCTTCTTTCCCGAGAGGAAGGAAGCCGCCCCGACTCCAGCAGTGACCAGCCCCGCGACTGCGGTGATGGTGCTGGGAACGTCGAGTCCTGCCTTTCCACCGCTGCCCCCGGGCAGTTCCGTCTTTGTTTCCGTGACCGTGATGGTCACCACCGCAGGAGCTGACGGGGGTCGAGGCGATCCCTCTTCCGCGGCAGTCGATCCCTCTTCCTCGGTAGGTTCGCTGGAATCGGCGGGACGCGAACCCTCGGGTATATCGCTGGTTGACGTGGCTGCCGCCGAATCCCGTTCCTCACTGGTGGATGGTGTGGGCGGCGGCCTCGTTGATTCGTTCGACGACGTCAAACCTCTGATCAGAACCACGGCCAGCAATGTCAGGCCTACCACCATCAGGGCAGCGCCGGCCCACACTAGGCGTGATCGTCCCACACGGACTCGCCCGGCGTTTCGATCGGTCACGCCTCCAGGCTCCGGCACGACCACAGAGCGTGCGACGCGGCTACGGCCATTCGAGGCAGAAGCCCACGGCGTCTGACCAGTTCAGAGCCGTGGGCTTCGTCAGTCCCGTCGGTGCGCCGGCGGGCGGACCCGGGTCAGTACACCGGCTTGTGGGGTTCGATCTGGTTGACCCAGCCGATGACGCCGCCGCCCACGTGGACCGCGTCGGCGAAGCCGGCGGACTTGAGGACGGCGAGGACTTCCGCACTGCGGACACCCGTCTTGCAGTGCAAGACGATCTTCTTGTCCTGCGGAAGGCCCTCCAGGGCGTTGCCCATGAGGAACTCGTTCTTGGGGATCAGGCGGGCGCCCGGGATGGAGACGATCTCGTACTCGTTCGGCTCGCGGACGTCGATGAGCTCGATGTTCTCGCCGTCGTCGAGCCACTCCTTGAGCTGCTTGGGAGTGATCGTGGAGTCGGCGGCCGCCGCCTGGGCCTCCTCGGACACGACGCCGCAGAAGGCCTCGTAGTCGATGAGTTCGGTGACGGTCGGGTTCTCGCCGCAGACCGCGCAGTTGGGGTCCTTGCGGACCTTGACCTGGCGGTACTGCATCTCCAGGGCGTCGTAGATCATCAGGCGGCCGACCAGCGGCTCACCGATGCCGGCCAGCAGCTTGATCGCCTCGTTGACCTGGATGGAGCCGATGGACGCGCACAGCACGCCGAGCACGCCGCCCTCGGCGCAGGAAGGAACCATGCCGGGGGGCGGGGGCTCCGGGTAGAGGCAGCGGTAGCAGGGGCCGTGCTCCGCCCAGAACACCGAGGCCTGGCCGTCGAAGCGGTAGATGGAACCCCAGATGTACGGCTTGCCGAGCAGCACGCAGGCGTCGTTGACCAGGTAGCGGGTCGCGAAGTTGTCCGTGCCGTCGACGATCAGGTCGTACTGGCTGAAGATGTCCATCACGTTGTCGGCCTCGAGCCGCTCTTCGTGCAGGACCACGTTCACATACGGGTTGATGCCCTTGACCGTGTCACGGGCGGACTCGGCCTTGGGGCGGCCGATGTCGGCCTGGCTGTGGATGACCTGGCGCTGCAGGTTCGACTCGTCGACCTCGTCGAACTCCACGATGCCGAGCGTGCCCACGCCCGCGGCGGCCAGGTACATCAGCGCCGGCGATCCCAGGCCGCCGGCGCCCACGCACAGCACCTTGGCGTTCTTCAGCCGCTTCTGCCCGTCCATCCCCACGTCGGGGATGATCAGGTGGCGGGAGTACCTGCGGACCTCGTCTACGGTGAGCTCCGAAGCGGGCTCGACCAGGGGTGGCAGCGACACGGGGACTCCGTTGGTCGGTCAATCAGTACGGTTGTTCCTCCGTAACACTGCCATGGGCTTTTTCATTCCGAGACACCTGTTCCGATCCGCGAGACGATTTCATCCCAGTAGCCGGGCAGCACCTCCCAGGGGTTCGTCTCCCAGGTCTCGGACCGGCCCCCGCGCCCGGTGCGATCGGTGTGGTCGGTGAAGTAGATCGTCGCGGCGCCCTGCCAGCGGGCGATGCGCAGCGCCTCCTCCAAGTGGGGGCGCGGCACTCCGTGGACGAAGTGGCAGAACCGCTCGGGCGGCAGGTCGGCCGTCCACTCGGCGACCTGCGACCAGCGGTAGTCGCTCCAGGGGCCCGAGAAGGTGACCAGCTGGTCGGCGATGTCGGCGTAGCCCGGGTGCGGATGGATGCCGTGCCCGAGCACGATGTGGGCATCGTCACGCAGCGCGCGGAGCGCGGCGGTGGTGCGCCGCACCTCGTAGAGCCGCAGCGCGTCGGCGGGGCACCGGTCCAGCAGGAAGCCGTCGACCTCGTACCAGTCGAGGTAGCGGTGGGTGTCCGCGAGCACCTGGCCGAAGCCGCGGTCGCCGTACGCCGAGTCGAGGCGGCCGAGGACGCGGACGCCGGCGTTGCGCAGCCGTCCGGCCGCGTC
The DNA here is from genome assembly GCF_039526425.1 of Streptomyces thermospinosisporus. Lineage (NCBI taxonomy): Bacteria > Bacillati > Actinomycetota > Actinomycetes > Kitasatosporales > Streptomycetaceae > Streptomyces > Streptomyces thermospinosisporus. Next base: position 12,101 of record NZ_BAAAIZ010000043.1, on the reverse strand, counting down.
CAGGCAGTGCGGGTCGGGCTGGGCGCCGGGCCCGTCGGCCACGTCGAGGACGACCCAGTGCAGGGGTGCGCCGGGCGCGGTGAGCGCCTTCCACTCGGCCGGGGCGACGAGCGGGTGCGCGATGCCGGGGATGCCGAAGCCGGTGCGGAAGTCCGTGCAGGTGATGCCCGGTTTGGCACGGCTCAGATACGGCATGCCGCCTCCATCCAGATGTCGGCCAGGGATTCCTCGAGGTTGATGCGGGGGCGCCAGCCGAGCCGGTCGCGGGCGGTGCGCACGTCGGCCTGCTGCCAGCTGCCGCAGCCGTCCGGGTAGGGGAAGGCCACGGGGGCGGGGTGGTGGTCGGCGTCGCCGGAGCGGGGGTGGCCGATGGCCGGCCGCAGATGCGGGCCGTGGGCGTGGACCCCGTGCGGGGCGTGCACGCCGGGGCTGTCGAGTTCGTGAAGCGCGCCGCCGTATCCGGCGACCCGGGCGAGGATCGCGGCGGCGTCGCGCAGCCGCACCGCCCGGCCCGAGCCGATGTTGATGACGCCCTGCGCCGCCGACAGCGAGGCGGCGTGCACCGCGCGCGCCACGTCGCGCACGTCGACGAAGTCCCGCTGTGCGCCGAGGCCGCCCAGCTTCAGCTCCCCGTCGCCGGACTGCATGGCCCGGCGCATGGCCTCGGCGAGCCGGCCGAGCGGGGATCCGGCGGGGGTGCCGGGACCGGCGGGCGAGAAGACCCGCAGCACGACGGCGTCCAGGCCGGAGCCGAGGACGAGTTCGGTGGCGGCGAGCTTGCTGACGCCGTAGGGGCCGCCGGGCCGCGGCACCGCGTCCTCGGCGGTGGAGGAGCCGGGCTGGCTGGGGCCGTACTCCGAGCTGCAGCCGATCTGCACCAGCCGGGCACCGCAGCCGCTGCGGCGCAGTGCCTCGCAGACGGTGGCCACGGCGACGGTGTTGTGCCGGGTGAGTTCCCGGGCGCCGCCCCGGGTGGCGCCGGCGCAGTTGACCACGACGCCGGGATGGACGGCGTCGAGAAAGCGGGTGAGCGCTCCGGGGCTGCCGGTGGCGAGGTCGAAGCGGACGTCGGCGTCGTCGCCGCGGCCGAGGGCGGTGAGCTGTACGGCCGGGTCGGCGAGCAGGCGGTCCGCCACGAAGCGGCCGATGAATCCGTTGGCTCCGATCAGCAGGACTCTCATCGTGCGACTCCTTCGGCGTCGTCCGAGGCTCCTGGACGGGTGGTCATGTGGGGTTCTCCTTCGTGCGGGTGAGGCCGTGTGCGGCTGCCGGTGGACGCCCCGGCTGCCCGTGGGGTCATCGGCGGGCCTCCACGTGGGCGTGGGCCGAGGCCCGGGTGAGCCGGCGAGCGGCGTGGAGCAGCAGGACGCAGGCCGCCGCGCCGCAGGTGAGGGCGGGGAGGGCGGCCGGCGTCCAGGCGGTGACGAGGGTCTCCACGGGGATGGCGAGGGCGGCCAGGCCGGGCAGACGCGCGGCGAACACACCGGCCAGGGCGGCCGCCTGGGTGAGGGCCGTGGCGGTGAGGATCACCCGGGGGGCGTGGGTGAAGCCGTGCACGGCGAGGAGGCGGGACAGGTGGAGGAGAGCGCCCAGGGTGAGGGTGGTGCCGAGAGCCGGGGCCTCGTCGAGGAGGGCGGCGGTGAGCAGGGTGAGGGCGGCCACGGCGAGCAGATGGAGGACGACCGCGCCGAGCAGCAGCGGGCGTACCGAGGTGGCGAAGTCCTCCAGGGCCCGGCTGGCGGTGAGCCGGCGGTGGGTGCGGGTGCGGAAGAGGTGGGTGGTCCAGGCGGCGGGGGCGCAGGCCAGGGCGAGGGCCGCGAGACTCGCCGCGGTGAGGGGCCAGCCGGCGGTGGCGGGCGGGGTGTCGGGGCCGCCGGTGAGTGCGGCGCGCAGCAGCCTTTCGCCCAGCAGGGCGTAGGCGATGAGCCAGCAGACCGGCAGGGCCGTGCCCGGGAAGCGGGGGCCGCTCAGGGGGCCCCGGCGCAGGGCGGCGCGCAGGGCGAGGAAGACGGCCAGGGCGCCCGCGGCGGCGGTCAGCAGGCGCGTCTGGCCGCCGGTGAGGCGGAGGGCCGCGAGGGTGGCGAGGCAGAGCAGGCCGGGCAGGAGGGTGAGGACCGCCCAGGTGGTGCGGGGCGCGGGTGCGGGCGGTGCGGTGGGGGGCGCGTCGGTGTGGTGGTTGGCGCGGGCGTAGAGCTCCTCGGCCAGGGAGAAGACGTCCCGGTGGCGGAAGCGGGCGGCGGTGCGGTCGGTGACGCCGTGCGCCTCCAGGCCTGCCGCGATCTCCAGGGGGTCCACGGCGGTCTCGCACAGCTCGCGGTGGCGGTGCAGCAGGGCCTTCACCGGGTCGGCGCCCCGGCGGGGGGCGGGGGTGCCCGGCGCGCTGAGGTCGGTCATCGTGCTGCCTCCGTGACGGGGACCTGCTCCTGCGCGGCCCAGCTGGGCACGGGGCGGGGCGCGGGGTCGGTCCAGTGGCCGGGGACGTGGGCCTCGGCGGGGGTGGCGAAGGGCTGGGGGGCGCCGGTGTGGTCCAGCGGCAGGCGGCGGACCGGGGTGTGGGCGACGATCTCCAGATACAGGCCGTGGAAGGCGGCGATGTTCTGCTCGACGGTGAACAGCTCGAGCGCGCGGGCGCGGGCGGCGGCCCCGAGGCGCTCACGGCGCTCGGGGTCGCGCAGCAGGGAGACGCACGCCTCGGCGAGCGCCCGCGGGTTGCGCGGCGGGACGACCAGGCCGGTGCCGCCGATGACCTCGACGACCGCGCCGACGTCGGTGGAGACCGTGGCCCGGCCGCAGAACATCGCCTCGACCAGCCGCACGGGGAAGCCCTCGACCACGCTGGACAGCACGGTCACCGCTCCGGTGGCGTAGGCGTCGGCCGGGCTGGGCAGTTCCGGGCCGCCGATCTCCTCGAAGGACACCGGGTTGTCGCCCACGGCGTGCGGTCCCTCGGCCTCGTCGGGGAAGAGCTGGGCGGCCAGCATCCGGCAGTGGCCCAGGTAGGCCTCGCCCTCGGGCCCGGCGGGGCCGCCGATGATGCGCAGCCGGGTCCCGGGCTCCTGCTTGCGGATCTCCGCGAAGGCGTGCAGCAGCGACACCAGGTCCTTCGCCGGCTCGACGCGCCCGACCCAGACCAGGGTGTGCGGATCGGCGCTCTCCTGGCCCTCGCCCACCTCGGCGAAGGGGGCGGCGTCCATGCCGGGGTAGACCGTGCGCAGTTTCGCCCGGTCGGCGCCGCACCGTTCCTGCCAGCGCCGGGCGTGCGTGTTGCCCGGGGTGACGAAGGCGGCCTGACGGTAGATCTCGGCGGCGAGCCTGCCGTGGAAGGCGGCGAGCAGCGAGCGGACGGCCGGTGAGGAGTCGGGCCGGGTGAGGTAGTGGGTGCGCAGCCGCACGCCGTACTCGGTCACCAGCAGCGGGACGCCGAAGAAGTGACGGGCCAGCAGGCCGGGCAGCGCGGCCGTGCCGCCGGAGGCGGCGTGGCACAGGTCGACCGCGCCGAGGCCGTCCTCCTCGTACCAGTCGAGGGTCAGGGGGCGCAGGGCGCGCTCCAGGTGCGCGGCCACGGTGAGCAGATCGGGTACACGCGCCTCGCGCGCGGGGCGCTGGGCACCGGGCGCACGACAGGCGTGCTCCAGGGCACGCACGGCGGTCTCCGAACGCAGGGCCGCCGCCAGTCCGCCTTCCTCGCGGGCGAGTTCGGCGAGACCGTAGAGGGCATTGGCGAAACGGTCCCCCTGGGGCGGGACGCCGGGCGTCTCGGCGGTGGCGGGGCCCGCGTCGGAGCGGGTGCCGGTCGGGGCGGGGCCGGCGGCGCAGAGCGCGACGGCCAGGTCGGCGTAGTGCTCCGTGAAGCGCCGGCGTGCGCGGCGCCCGTACACCACCCCGTCGTCCTCCGGCGTCCACAGCGGTGCCGTTCGTACGCGGCTGACCTGCGGTGGCAGCGGGACCCAGCCCTCGTCCTCCTCCGCCTGGCTGCGGCTGAACGCATAGACGTCGAACTCGTGCTGACCGAGCCCGCGCACCAGTCGGTCGCACCAGAGCCTGGCGTCACCGCTCACATACGGGTAACCACCCTCCGTAAGCAGTCCGATGCGCACAAGCACCCCCGATCTCCCGTGTGAGGAGCCGCCGTTGCCCCGGCGGCTCGCAGCGGGACGAACGTATGCGGACAAGGCGGTGGAGCGACGGACGGTTGTCCGTCGCTCCACCAAAAGGGGTGAACGGTCGTAACTTTCCTGTGCGGGGCGCGTTTAGCCGCGCTACGCGCCCGCCGCCTGCTCGCCGGTCACGGTCAGGTGATCGCCCGTCAGCTGTTGGGGTAGGCCCAGGGGTTGGGGCGGCAGCTGATGCCGTCGTGGTTCAGGAACTTGGTCTGCTGCTGCATCACAGGGGCCAGATCGCCGTCCTTGTCACAGGTGACGTGGCCGTAGCCCAGGCGGTGGCCGATCTCGTGGTTGATCAGCATCTGGCGGTAGCCCAGCAGGTCGTCGCCGTAGGTCTCGGCGCCCTGCGCCCACCGGTAGGCGTTGATCATCACGCGCTCGGTGGCGGCCGAGTCGCAGGAGACGTTGTCCTCGGTGGTGTCCAGGCCGGACTTGGCGCACCACTTGGCGGTGGTGCCCGGACTGGCCAGGGTGATCACGAAGTCGGGGCGGCCGGAGTAGATCCGCTCGAAGGTGCGTGCGCCGTTGTGTGCCCAACTGCGCTGGTCGTTCAGCGTCTTGTGCACGGCCTCGGCGAACAGCTCGCCGTCCAGGCCGAGCCCCTTCTCCACGTCCACCCGGTAGGTGATCTTCTGCCCCCGGCCCGGGGCCTTGTCGACGCCGCGGATCGCCTCGAACACGCCCGAGCCGGTGAAGTCCGCGCCGAGCGGGTACCTCTTGCTCATCTTCTGCACGTACGTCGCCGGCTTGGCGTCGGGTGCCTCGCGGCCGTCGCCGCGCGAGGCGGGATCCCGGGCGTCGCGGGACTGCTCGGGGGCGGACTGCGCCTGCACCGCGTCACCGCTGCGGTCGTCGGCGACCTGCCCGGCGACGACGACGGCCAGCGCGGTGGTGACGGCCGCGGCCGCGATCCCGGTGAACGTACGTCCCTTGCCGCCCCGCGGCCGCGCGGGCGCACCGGTGGGCGGCGCGTCGTCGTCCGCCGCGTCCGTTTCGTGCGGGGCGTCTGGGGCCTCGGCCGCGGAGGCGGTGTCCCAGTCGGTGACCGTGGCGCAGGGGTCGGAGGCCGGGCGGGTGCGGGGCGCCGGCTTGGTGCGCGGGGTGAAGAGATCGCCGGGCTCGTCGAAGGCGTCGAGGTACTCCTGCCGGACGCCACCGGCCCCGACAGTGTCATCGGCAGGTGCCTGCCGCTGCCGCGGCAGGGGCGCGGTCATCCCGGCCTGCCTGCCGTAACCGGCTGCCGCGGCCGTCCGCCCGGTCAGCTCGCCCCAGCCGCCTCCGCCTTCCCGCTGCTCCGGGTGACCACCGCGGACCTGCGGCGTGCCGTGCACGGGCGTGCCGTCGGGGAAGCGGGGGACGCCGTGGGCGGGGGTGCCGTCCGGGAAGCGGGGGACGCCGTGGGCGGGGGTGCCGTCGGGGAAGCGCGGAACACCGTGAGCGGGAGTCCCGTCAGGGAAGCGCGGAACGCCCTGCGCCGGAGTCCCGTCCGCGAAACGCGGGACCCCCTGCGCGGGCGTGCCGTTCGCGAAGCGCGGAACACCCTGCGCCGGAGTCCCCTCCGCGAAACGCGGGACCCCCTGCGCGGGCGTGCCGTCCGGGAAGCGCGGGACACCGTGGGCCGGGGTCCCGTCAGGGAAGCGCGGAGCGCCCTGCGCCGGAGTCCCGTGCGGCGGAGTTCCGTAGCCGCGCGGCGTCTCGCGTTCCGGCATCGGACGCGGCGAGCCGCCGTAGGCCGGGGCACCGTACGCCGGGCCACCCTGCCCCGGAACCCCTCGCCCCGGAGCCCCGTGCCCGGGAGCACCCTGGACCGGCGTCCCGTGAGGCGGGGTCCCATGAGCCGGGGCGTCGTACCGGGCACCGTCGTACGCGGCAGCCCCCTGCCCCGCGGCCGGGTACGTGCGCCCGCCGGGCCCGGGTCCGGGACCCGGTCCGGGTGGCGCCTGCTGCGGCCGGGCGGCCTGCGGGGCCCTGGTGTCCCAGCGGCCCGTGCCACGGCGTGTCTCGTCCACGCCCGTGCGGCCCTGGCGCACCGAGGTCGTCTCCGTGGTGCCGCCCTGGGGGGCGGGTCCACGACGGCTGTGGCGTCCCACGTCGCGCCTCAGCCCCTCACGTTGTCGGCGGTGGCTCCGCCGTCGCCGGCCTCGTCCGCACCGGCGGACGCGTCCGGGGCGCCCTTCGCGCCCCGGACCAAGGTAGCCCCCTCGGCGGAGGATTCCTCCGCATCGGCGAGGAGTTCACGAAAGGCGGCGGCCACCGTCTCGGGGTACTCCATCATCGCCACATGGCCGGCGTCGGGCAGCGTCACCAGCCGGGAGTCCCGGAAGGCGCGGGCCGCCCGCTGGGCCATGCGGAAGCCGACGAGCTTGTCCCGGCCGCCGTAGATCAGCAGGGTCGGCGCCAGCACCCGCTCGGCCTGGCGCCACAGAGCGTGCTGGCCACCGAGGGTGTAGGCGTTGACGAGGCCGCGCGCGGAGCGGGCCATCGCGTCCCAGAAGTACGGCAGCCGCATGCGCCGCTCCATCTCGTGCACGGCGTTGCGGAACCCCTCCGGGGTCACCCGCGAGGGGTCGCCGTAGCAGAGCGCCAGCACGCCGCGCACCCGCTGCTCCGCGGTCCACTCACGGGTGATGCGGGTGAACAGGGGTGCCACCCCGGGCACCGCCAGCAGTGCCGTCGGCACGGCGGTGCGCTGCACCCGCAGCTCGGGCAGGGCGGGCGACACCAGGGTGAGCGTGCGGACCAGGTCGGGGCGCACGGCGGCGACCCGGGTGACGACCGCCCCGCCCAGCGAGTTGCCGAAGAGGTGGACCGGGCCGCGCCCTGCCTCGTCCAGATAGCGAATCACCGCGCGGGCGTGCGCGGTGATCGAGTAGTCGCCGTCGTCGGGCGGCGGGGAGTCGCCGAAGCCCGGCAGGTCGACGGCCTCGTTGTCGAGGACGTCGTCGAGCAGCGGCATCAGCGCCGACCAGTTCTGCGAGGAGCCGCCCAGGCCGTGGACGCAGAGCGCGGGCGGCAGCCCCTCCCGCGCGGGCCTGCGTGCACGTAGGGTCAAAGTGACGCCGGGCAGCCGGACCGACCTGAGATGCTCGCCCTCCCCGACCCTCACGGCGGCCGCTTTGGGCAGCACGTTTGCGGGCGGCACGGACGGCAGCTCGGTCGAAGACATGCGGCAATGTTACGAGACGATCACGCAGTGGTTCATGTGTTCGCCGTCACAGGCCGGTCGAAAGCGGCCGGTCACCGGGTGCGCACCGTGTCACCTCACGGTCGCTCATCGCATAACGTCCGGATCGGGTGTCTCCTAGGCTCGAACAGAGGGCACCCGGATATAGCCCCTGCATCATTAGGGACGATCGTAGGAAGGGAGCCCGACATGGCCGTTGACCCCACCGACCCCGAGACGCTCGAGGAAGTCGAGGACGCCCTGGAGGGCGAGGAGTACGACGTCGAGGCCCCCGAGGTCGACGCGGCCGAGCAGCAGGCGGACATCGCGCCGGAGGACGATGACCCGCTGACGGGCGTCGATCCGGACCGCGCCAACGAGGCGGACCTGCTGGAACAGGCTCGTATCGTCTCCCTGGACGAGGACGATTACCGCTGATCAGAGCAGGGAAGGGCCACGTGTTGCCCGGTCCTGCGCCTTTTGAAACCGTCCGTGCCGCTTTCGTCGTCGTCCGGTCCGTGAAATTCTGCGTTCTCACCGCGCACACCACGGTTACCGAAAAGTACGATGGCGGCGCGGCTCACACCGCATGTGGACGACCAATGGGAGGCGGCGTGACAGCCATCGAGCAGACAGAGGCGGTTCGCCCGAAGGGCACCCGCCTGCCGCGCCGAGCCCGACGGAACCAGCTGCTGGGTGCCGCCCAGGAGGTGTTCGTCGCGCAGGGCTACCACGCGGCTGCGATGGACGACATCGCCGAGCGCGCCGGCGTGAGCAAGCCGGTGCTCTACCAGCACTTCCCGGGCAAGCTCGACCTCTATCTCGCACTGCTGGACCAGCACTGCGAGTCACTGATCCAGGCCGTGCGCAACGCGCTGGCCTCGACGACGGACAACAAGCAGCGCGTCCGGGCGACCATGGACGCCTACTTCGCCTATGTGGAGGACGACGGCGGGGCCTTCCGCCTGGTCTTCGAGTCGGACCTGACCAACGAGCCCGCCGTGCGCGAGCGGGTCGACAAGGTCACCAACGACTGCGCCGAGGCGATCTGCGAGGTCATCGCCGAGGACACCGGTCTGTCCCGGGACGAGTCGATGCTGCTCGCCTCGGGCCTGGGCGGTCTCGCCCAGGTGGTGGCCCGGGCCTGGCTGCACAGCGACCGCACGGTGCCGCGCGACCAGGCGGTCCAGCTGCTCACCTCGCTCGCCTGGCGGGGCATCGCCGGCTTCCCGCTGCACGGCAGCGACGCCGGTCAGCAGCAGGGCGGCGAGCAGCAGCGCTGAGCGCCACGGGCGGGCGTTCGTTCCCGCCGGCTGTTCGCTCCTGGCGTGGCCGGGCGGACCGTGCAGGTCCCCTCACCGGGCTAATGTGTGCGGAGTACGGCGCGGTAGGCCGCGCACTTCACTGACCGTCGGAGGGACATAGCCGTGGAGGTCAAGATCGGCGTGCAGCACGCGCCGCGCGAGATCGTTCTGGAGAGCGGTCAGAGCGCCGAGGAGGTCGAGCGCGTGGTGGCCGAGGCGCTGGCCGGGAAGTCGCAGCTGCTGAGCCTCATGGATGAGCACGGCCGCAAGCTCCTCGTCCCGGCCGACCGGGTCGCGTACGTCGAGATCGGGGAGCCCGCTCCGCGCAAGGTGGGCTTCGGCGCGCTGTAGGCGGAACGCGCGGGACATGGGCGAGGGCCCGGCGGTACGACACCGCCGGGCCCTCGCTCGTCCGGGTGCGTTCACGGATGGAGCACAGGGCCCCCACAGGGGAGGATTGGATTCCGCAGGCCAGGGGTAAACCGGGCTACGACCGATGTGAGCAGGCCGGCCATGTGGGAGGGACCCCCGAGATGCTCTTGCAAGCGCTCAGCTCCGCGATCCTCGGCCTCGCTCTCGCGTGGGTGGCCGTCCACCGGCTGTCGCATCGGCTTCCGGCCCGTGCGCTGGTGTTGTCCACGGGGGTGGCGGGTGCGCTGTTCGGTGCGTTTCTCGCGGATACGGCGCTGGAGGCGGGGGGCCTGACGGCCAGCCTGCTGGGGGCGGTGATTGTTTGCGTGGCGTCCTTGTCGTTGCTGTTGCGGCCCGCGGGAAGACTGCGGCGTCGGTCGGCGACGGCGTGAAGGCTGGTCGCCGCCGGCGGGGTGTGCGTCGGGGGCGTTGATTTCGTTGGCGCCCTGAGTTGCAAGCTGCGTGCGCGGTTCCCCGCGCCCCTGAGGTGAGTGCAGTCGCCTAGCTGAGGTGAGTGCAGTCGCCTAGGTTCAAGGGCGCCCTTGCTCGAAGCTCCGTGCGCGGTTCCCCGCCCTGGCGTTGGGACGGTCAGGCGGCCAGGCCCAGGGCTGCCATGCGCTTGGTGTGGGCCTCGGTGATGCGGGAGAACATCTTGCCGACCTCGGCGAGGTCGAAGCCGTCCGCGACGCCGCCGACCAGCATCGTCGACAGGGCGTCCCGGTCGGCGACCACCCGCTGCGACTGGGACAGGGCCTCCCCCATCAGACGCCGCGCCCACAGCGCCAGCCGTCCGCCCACCCGCGGGTCCGCCTCGATCGCCGCGCGCACCTTCTCCACGGCGAAGCCGCCGTGCCCGGTGTCGTCCAGCACGGCCAGCACCAGGGCGCGGGTGTCGGAGTCCAGCCGGGCGGCGACCTCCCGGTAGAAGTCGCTGGCGATGGAGTCGCCCACGTATGCCTTGACGAGCCCCTCCAGCCAGTCGGAGGGCGCGGTCTGCTTGTGGAAACCGTCGTACGCGGCGACGAACGGCTCCATCGCGCTGGTCGGGTCCTCACCGATCTCGGCCAGCCGGTCGCGCAGCTGCTCGAAGTGGTGGAACTCGGCCGAGGCCATCTTCGCCAGCTCCGCCTTGTCGTCCAGCGTCGGCGCCAGCTTTGCGTCCTCCGCCAGCCGCTCGAACGCCGCCAGCTCCCCGTACGCGAGCGCGCCGAGCAGGTCCACGACGGCGGCGCGGTACTGCGGGTCGGCTGAGGCGGCCGCCCAGTCGAGGGCGGCGACACCGGTGTGTGCGTCGTCGGTGGTCTCGGGGGCGTCCGCGGCGCGATCAGGCTTGTCAGAGCTCGTCATGAAGCGCACAATAGCCCGCCCGCCGCGTCCGGGAAGGTCCCGGTCGATCAGTGTGACGACGACTACGTGACCAAATCGGCCATCGCATGTGCGCGAATCCGGGGTATGGTGGTAATGAGCCTGCTGAGCACTTCGACGTACTCGACAGGCCGCATGTATGAGGATGCCCGGTCGGTGGCCCGATCGGCTCCGACCAGACAGCCCTCCTTGACCGTACGGCACATTGCGTACGGGATCCGGAGGGGGACACCCTCAGCGGTTCGAGCGCTGGAGCGTAGGCAGTGGTCCCGTGCCTCACGGCACAGCCCGTAAGGCAGCCGACGTCCCCGGCACGGTCACATTAAGACCCCCGCGCTCGCCTCGTACCGCGCACACAGAAGAGGCAGCACCCTGACTACGACGTTCCGAGAGCTCGGGATCCTCCCCGAGACCGCCGAGGCCCTGGAGGCCGTCGGCATCACCACACCCTTCCCCATCCAGGAGATGACGCTCCCCGTCGCCCTCTCGGGCACGGACGTCATCGGCCAGGCCAAGACCGGCACCGGCAAGACGCTCGGCTTCGGCCTTCCGCTCCTCGAGCGGGTCACCGTCCCCGCGGACGTGGAGGCGGGCCGCGCCAAGCCGGAGGACCTCACCGACGCCCCGCAGGCGCTGGTCGTCGTCCCCACCCGCGAGCTGTGCACCCAGGTCACCAACGACCTGCTCACCGCCGGCAAGGTGCGCAATGTGCGCGTCGTCGCGATCTACGGCGGCCGCGCCTACGAGCCCCAGGTGGAGGCCCTGAAGAAGGGCGTCGACGTGGTCGTCGGCACCCCGGGCCGCCTGCTGGACCTCGCGGGCCAGAAGAAGCTGGACCTCAGCCACGTCAAGGCCCTGGTGCTCGACGAGGCCGACGAGATGCTCGACCTGGGCTTCCTGCCCGACGTCGAGAAGATCATCAATCTGCTTCCGGCCCGGCGCCAGACCATGCTGTTCTCGGCCACCATGCCGGGCGCGGTCATCGGCCTGGCCCGCCGCTACATGTCGCAGCCCACGCACATCCGCGCCACCGCGCCGGACGACGAGGGCGCCACGGTGGCGAACATCAAGCAGTTCGTCTACCGCGCCCACTCCATGGACAAGCCGGAGATGGTCGCCCGCATCCTGCAGGCCGAGGGCCGCGGACTGGCGATGATCTTCTGCCGCACCAAGCGGACGGCCGCCGACATCGCCGAGCAGCTCCAGCGCCGCGGTTTCGCCGCCGGCGCGGTCCACGGCGACCTCGGCCAGGGCGCCCGCGAGCAGGCGCTGCGCGCCTTCCGCAACGGCAAGGTGGACGTGCTGGTCTGCACCGACGTCGCGGCCCGCGGCATCGACGTCGAGGGCGTGACGCACGTCATCAACTACCAGTCGCCCGAGGACGAGAAGACGTACCTGCACCGGGTGGGCCGCACCGGCCGCGCGGGCGCCAAGGGCACGGCGATCACGCTGGTCGACTGGGACGACATCCCGCGCTGGCAGCTGATCAACAAGGCGCTGGAGCTCGACTTCAACGACCCGCCGGAGACGTACTCCACCTCCCCGCACCTGTTCAGCGACCTCGGCATCCCCGAGGGCACCAAGGGTGTCCTGCCGCGCTCGGCGCGGACCCGTGCCGGGCTGGATGCCGAGCAGGTGGAGGACCTGGGCGAGCCGGGCGGCCGCGGGCCGCGCGGGCGCGGCGGCCGGGGCGGC
>NZ_BAAAIZ010000042.1:76045-103127 GCF_039526425.1 Streptomyces thermospinosisporus | reverse complement strand
GAAGTTGCCGAGCGTCAGGTCCAGGACCGTCAGCTCCTCCTCGGCGCCTTCGGGCCCGACCGGCACCAGCGCCTTGGGCAGGGTGTCGGTGTAGGGGCGCAGACGCCGTCCGGCGCCGGCCGCGAGCACGAGGCCGATCATGCGGTTTCTCCTTCATCGTGAACGGCGGGCGAGCCACCCCGGTGGGCGGCCACCCAGAAGCGGATGCTCTCGGCGAGCACCAGCACGGCCACGGCCACGGCGAGCACCGTGAGCGCGACCGTGAACTGCGAGGCGGTGAGCAGTGCCGCCAGGACGGCGACGACGAGAGTGCGGCCCTCGTGCCCCCCGATCGCCCGCACCAGCCAGTGCGGGGGCGCACCCGCGTTGCCGCGGATGCGGTAGACCGTGTCGTAGTGATGGTAGGCGACGGCGGCGACCAGCCCGTAGGCCGCCGGAAGCGCCCCGTCCGCATCGGCGGTGGCGGCCAGCGCCAGGACGGTGCCGTACTCGGCGGCGCGCAGGACGGGCGGGACGAGCCAGTCGAGGGCGCCCTTGAGGGGGCGCGTGACGGCCAGGCCCGACGTTCCGGCGTAGATGGCGGCGGCCAGGACGGCCCAGGCGCTGCCGAAGCCGGTGAGCGCCGCGGTGGCGAGGACGGCCGCGGCGCCGAGCAGGGCGACGGCGGGGGCGGTGAAGCCGGGCATGCGGCGGGCCGGCCCCCGCTGCGCGGCGGCGGNNGGGCTTGCCGGGCCGCAGGTCGCCGTTCAGCTCGACCTCGTAGCCGTCGACGCGGGCGATGCGCTGGGGCTTCGGCAGTTCCTGGGGCCGGTAGGGGCCGGAGGCGGCGAGGTCGGCGAGCGCCTGCGCGGCCCGGTCGGTCCGCTTCGCCCGGCGGGTGAGCGAGCGCAGCACCCGGCCCGCCGTGGTGTACGCGGCGGCGAGGGCGCAGCCGATGAGCAGGGCGTAGAAGGTGATGCGGGGGGTGGCGACGGCCGTGAGGACGGCGATCATCGCCCAGCGCTCGCCGATCGGCAGGACGATCATGCGGCGCGCCCACACCGTCCAGCCGACGCTGTCGAGCCGGTCGGAGAGGGCGGCGGTGGGGCTGGTGTTGCCGGTGGCGTCGTGGTTGGCCTCGTTGAAGGAGAAGTCGACCACGTGCCGGCAGGTCTGGAGCACCATCGCGCCGAGGGCGAGGGCCCAGACGTCGTCGCCGCCGCGTGCGGCGCCGAGGGCGAGACCGGCGTAGTAGGCGTACTCCTTCGCCCGGTCGAAGGTGGCGTCCAGCCACGCGCCGAGAGTGGAGTACTGCAGGGAGTAGCGGGCGAGCTGGCCGTCGGTGCAGTCCAGCACGAAGGAGGCGATGAGCAGCACACCGGCGGCGACGAAGCCGCCCCGGGTGCCGGTGGCGGCGCAGCCGGCCGCTATCAGCGCGGTGAGCAGAGAGGCGGTGGTGACCTGGTTGGGGGTCAGTCCGCGGCGGGCACACCAGCGGGCGATGTACCGGGAGTACGGGCTGATGAAAAAGGTGGTGAAGAAGCCGTCGCGGGACTTCACGGCCGACTTCAGCCGGACCGCCTCCTCGTCGACGGCGGCGACCGCCTGCCGGGCCTCGTTGCGGGCCTGCGGGTCGGCGGGGACGGCGGCGACGAGGCTGCCCAGCTCGGGGCGGTGCACCTCGGTGCCGTCGGCGTCGAGCGCGGCGGCGATGCGGTCGGGCAGGCCGGCCGCGTCCCGGACGCTCGCGGAGGCTCCCGCACCCCCGGTCCCGGCGACCGCGGAGTTCTCCCGGGCCATGGCGCGGGTCAGGGCCTGGCGGCCGGCCGCCTGGGCGGTGACGGCTCCGGGGATCGCGGCGATCGGGAAGCGCGGGTCGGTGAGCCCGAGGCGCAGGGCGTGCACATGGCCGACGAAGGCGGCGTCGACGACGGCGACGCGCTCTCCCGAGGGCACCTGGGCGAGCAGCGTCTCGGCCTCGGCCGGGCCGGAGGCGGTCCGGACGTCGAAGCCGAGGGAGCGCAGATCGCCCTCGAGCGTCGAGCCGGGGACCGGCTGACCGGTGAGGATGGCGGTCGACAACCGAACTCACTCCCTGGGTACCAGCGCCTCCGCGCCGGTCATGTGCATGGTGGGGGGCGCCCGTGCGGGCCCTCCGGGCGGCGTGTCGGCAGAGGCTATCGGATTCCCGGAAGCCCGCGTTCACCGCCCGTTCCACGGCCGGCCCGACGTGGTTCGCCGGCACGTGTGCCGCGATCATCATCGGGGATGCGGGGCCCGGCCCACAAACCGCGGTGACGGAACGGGCGTTGACGGCGATGACCGGCATTTCCCCCCGCCCTCGCCGGAGGCCGGGAGCCCGCCGGAAGGCCGCGCACTTCCCCGCCGCCGACCGACCGCCCGGCACGCCCCGCCGCTCTGACCTGGAAACCAAACGCCCAGGTCAGGGCACATGACAACGGTGTTCAGTGCCGCGTTGCCCGATACCCCCCGCCCGTAGTTCACTGTGATCCGGAACGTCGATGGAAGGGCGGCTCGCATGGGGGCAGGGCACGACCACGGGCATGCGCACGGCGCGCACGCCGGTGGCACCGTGAGCGCGGCGTACCGCGGCAGGCTGCGGGCGGCGCTGGCGATCACGCTCGGCGTGATGGTGGTCCAGCTCGTCGGCGGTGTGCTGGCCGACTCGCTGGCCCTGGTGGCGGACGCGGCGCACATGGCGACGGACGCCCTGAGCCTCGGCATGGCGCTGCTGGCGATCCACTTCGCCGCCCGGCCGCCCAGCGACCGCCGCACCTTCGGCCTGGCCCGCGCCGAGATCCTGGCCGCCCTGGCGAACTGTCTGCTGCTGCTCGGCGTGGGCAGCTATGTGGTGTACGAGGCGATCGAGCGGTTCGTCACACCGGCCGGCACCAAGGGCGGCCTGGCGATGACGTTCGGCGCGATCGGCCTGGTGGCCAATCTGGTCTCGCTCACCCTGCTGATGCGCGGGCAGCGGGAGAGCCTGAACGTGCGCGGCGCCTTCCTGGAGGTGGCGGCGGACGCGCTGGGCTCGGTCGCGGTGATCGTCTCCGCGCTGGTGATCGTCACCACGGGCTGGACGGCCGCCGACCCGATCGCCTCCCTGGTGATCGCGCTGATGATCGTGCCGCGGACCTGGCGGCTGCTGCGGGAGACCCTGGAGGTGCTGCTGGAGGCGGCGCCCAAGGGTGTGGACATGGCCGAGGTGCGGGCGCACATCCTGGCCACCGAGGGCGTGGAGGACGTCCACGATCTGCACGCCTGGACCATCACCTCGGGCCTGCCGGTGCTCTCGGCGCACGTCGTCGTCAGCTCCGAGGCGCTGACCTCCATAGGGCACGAGAAGATGCTGCACGAGCTGCAGAGCTGCCTGGGCGACCACTTCGACGTGGAGCACTGCACCTTCCAGCTTGAGCCCGGCGGCCACGCGGAGCACGAGGCGCGGCTCTGCCACTGACGGCACGCGCCGGTGGCCGGCATCACGGCGCGCCGGTGGCCGGCGTCACTCCGGCCGCCCCTGGCCGACGCGCCGAGGATTCCCGGCCCGCCCGTCCGGGCACGATGATCTTCGGGACCCCGCCCGAACGTCCGGTGCCGCCCGCGGGGACATGCGGGCGTGCCGGGAAAGTGCCGGGAGTGCCGGTTTAGTACGGCAGACTTGGGGCGCGAAGACCGATGTGAAGGATGGGTATGCCGATCACACCTGCCACCGCGACGCACACTCCGTCGAACGGCACCACAGAGCCGATCTTGCTGGAACTGGTCGACGAGAGCGGCGCGACGATCGGCACCGCGGAGAAGCTGGCCGCTCATCAGCCACCGGGGCAGCTGCACCGGGCGTTCTCGGTGTTCCTGTTCGACGAGCGCGGCCGGCTGCTGCTGCAGCAGCGGGCGCTGGGCAAGTACCACTCCCCCGGCGTGTGGTCCAACACCTGCTGCGGCCATCCCTACCCCGGCGAGTCGCCCTTCGCGGCGGCGGCGCGGCGCACCTACGAGGAGCTGGGCGTGTCGCCCTCGCTGCTCGCCGAGGCGGGCACGGTCCGCTACAACCACCCGGACCCGGCCTCGGGCCTGGTGGAGCAGGAGTACAACCACCTCTTCGTGGGCCTGGTCCAGTCCCCGGTGCGGCCGGACGCCGACGAGGTCGCCTCGACGGCCTTCGTCACCCCGTCCGAGCTCGCGGAGCGGCACGCGCGGGACACGTTCTCGGCGTGGTTCATGACGGTGCTGGACGCGGCCCGGCCGGCGATCCGGGAGCTGACGGGGGCGTCCGCCGGCTGGTGACGTGCCGGGAGCGCTCGGCCAGGAGCCCTGTGCGGGCGGTCAGGGAGAGCGGTACGAACGGTCAGGAGACCTGTGCGGGCTTGAGCGGCAGGGCGGCCCAGATCACCTTGCCGCCGCTCGCGGTGTGCTCGACGTCGCACACCCCGCCCGCCTCGCGGGTGATCTCTCGCACCAGGAGCAGCCCGCGTCCGCCGGTCTGGGCGTGATCGGCCTCCAGGGCGGTCGGGCGGTAGGGGTGGTTGTCCTCCACGGACACCCGGATCCACTCGGCCCCGACGGCGACCTCGACGGCGAGCATCGGGGACAGCAGCGCGGCGTGCCGCACGGCGTTGGTGACCAGCTCCGAGACGATCAGCAGCAGTCCCTGCAGCGCGTCGTGGGAGACCGGCACGCCCTGACGCAGCAGCAGGTCCCGCACGGCGTGCCGGGCCTGCGGGACCGACACATCGGTGGCGGGAGCGGTGAACCGCCAGACCCCCTCGTACGGCAGCGGGTCCGCTTCTCTGGCGTCGACGGAACCTTCCGCGCCCTGTGGGCGTGGGCCGGGCCCGCGCCCCTGGTCGTCCATCGTCCGGTCGCCACCCTCGCGCTCGATTGTCACCACATGTCGAGTGTTGGGAACGATCCGCTGCGTACCCAAGTACTGACCAGAAGTCAGCACAACTCGAGCGCTTCTGACCGCATGCGTATGACACGGTCAGTTGTGGGACTGTTCCTGTCCCCCTTGTTCCGTCTCGGCGAACTATTCGGGTTGTACGGGTTTGACAGCGCCCGCGCCGTTCCCACCGCCCCGGCCGGTCTGCCCGGTCCCGCCGGCCCGGCCGTTCCCGCTGTTCGGGCTGCTCCCACTGTTCTGGCCGTTGGGGCCGTTCGGGCCGTTCGGGCCGTTCTCGCCGGTGAGCCGCTCGGAGACCCCATGCCGACGATCCTCCGCCCGCCGTAGCCGGTGGCGATCAGACCGAGACCGTCGAAGAGCAGCGCCAGCGAGAAGAACGTTCCGATCACGTACTGACTGCTGCTGGGCCAGGACGCCAGCACCAGCACGCCCAGGAGCAGCCCGAAGGCACCCTGCACCAGCGTCCAGTCGAACTGCGGCCCGCGCACCACCGGGCTGCCCACCAGCCGGAACAGCCCGCCGGTGAGGAACAGCAGCGCGGCGAACATGGTCAGCGCCTCGGCCGCGACGTCCGGCTTCCTGAGCACCACCACACCGGCCGCGAGGTTCAGGGCCGCGACCACCACGCCCAGCCAGAAGAAGTTGCTGCCCCGCGCCTGCACGGCGTGCAGCAGGCCGACCGCCCCGCCGATCAGCAGCAGCCAGCCGAAGAGGAACATCGAGGTCAGGGTCGCGACACCGGTGTAGACGAGGCCGACGACACCCGCGATCACCAGGATCACCCCGAGCGCGGCGAGCCAGCTGAAACCCCGGCTCAGTCTCGCCACCTCGTCCTGCTGGGCGGTGGTGCGCCCGCGGCGGGGGGCGTGGGGTCGTCGCCCCGGGGAGCGGTGGGCTCGGCCATGCTGTGCCTCCTCGGCCCGTCCCCCCTTCCCCCTTCTTCCCCTCTTTCTTCCTCTTCCCTGTTCCTCTTCCCTTTCCTGCCCTTTCCCTTCTCTTTTCCCTTCTCTTTTCCCTTTTCCCTTTCCACTGTGCTTTCCCCTGTGCGCGCTCCCGCCGGTCGGCCCACCGAACGGCCCGGATAGCATCCGGCACATGGAGGAGCCCCAGCTGCTGCACCACGTCACCGAGTCCGTCGCCACGGTCGTCATCAGCCATCCGGCCAAGCGCAACGCCATGACCGCCGCGATGTGGGCCGCGGTGCCGCCGCTGCTCGCCCGGCTCGCCGACGACCCGGACGTACGGGTGCTGGTGCTCACGGGCGCGGGACAGACCTTCTGTGCCGGGGCCGACATCTCCAGGCTGCGCGAGTCCGCCTCCGAGGCCCAGGGGCTCGCGGTGGCGGCGGAGGAGGCCCTCGCCGCCTTCCCCAAGCCGACCCTGGCGGCGATCCGGGGCCACTGCGTGGGCGGCGGGGCACAGCTGGCCGCCGCCTGCGATCTGCGGTTCGCCGATCAGGACGCGCTCTTCGGCGTGACACCGGCCAAGCTGGGCATCGTCTACCCGGCTTCCTCCACCCGCCGGCTGGTCTCCCTGGTGGGTCCGTCCACCGCCAAGTACCTGCTGTTCTCCGGCGAGTTGATCGACGCCGGGCGCGCGCTGCGGACCGGTCTGGTGGACGAGGTGCTGCCGGGCGGCGAACTGGACAAGAGGGTCGCGGAGTTCACCCGTGTCCTCGCCTCCCGCTCCCAGCTGACCCAGGCCGCGGCGAAGGAGTTCGCGGACGGCCGCACCGACCGGGAGGCCCACTGGATGGAGCAGGCGCGCACGGCCGGGGACACCGCCGAGGGTGTCGCCGCGTTCCTGGAGCGCCGCGCACCCCGGTTCACCTGGAACGTGTCCGCGTCCGGCTGAGCCGCGCACCGCTCGCCACGCCGCCCTGTCCGCAACGGGCTTCCGGCCGCTTCTCCAGGGCGGCTTCGTGCGGCCTTGCCCGAAGGCTCCGGGCTTTCGTCCTGCTCCGGCGCACATGATGCGGCGCCGACGAGGTACCCGCATCTTCGTCCGACCGCAGCAGACGAAAGGAAAGCACGTGTTCCGTGCCATCGCAGACGTTCTCCGCCAGATCGGCGGCGCCATCGCCACCGTCGTGACCCTCCCCTTCCGGGCGCTGGCCCGGCTGTTCGGCGGGGCCTCGTCCAGCACGCGCAGCCGCCGGGTGTGACGGCGGCCCGAACCGATCCCGGCGCGTCCGTGCCCTGATCCCCGATTGTCGCCGTCACCTGCCACAATTGCCGCGCAACCTCAGTGGAAGAAGGCGGTACGGGATCGTGACGACACCCGGGTCCCCAGCAGCAGGGTCCATCGAAGGCAGGATCGCCGAGGAGCTCGGCGTACGGGAGCGGCAGGTCAAGGCCGCCGTGGAGCTGCTCGACGGCGGCTCGACGGTGCCCTTCATCGCTCGCTACCGCAAGGAAGCGACCGAGATGCTCGACGATGCGCAGCTGCGCACGATCGAGGAGCGGTTGCGCTATCTGCGGGAGCTGGAGGAACGCCGGGCGGCGATCCTCGACTCGGTGCGGGAGCAGGGCAAGCTCACCGAAGAGCTCGAGGCACGGATCCGGAGCGCGGAGACCAAGGCGCGCCTGGAGGACATCTACCTGCCGTTCAAGCCCAAGCGGCGCACCAAGGCCCAGATCGCCCGCGAGGCGGGACTGGAGCCGCTGGCGGAGGGGCTGCTCGCCGACCCCGGCGTGGAGCCCCTCGCCGCTGCCGCCGCGTTCGTCGACGCCGGCAAGGGCGTCGCCGACCCGCAGGCCGCGCTGGACGGCGCACGTGCCATCCTCACCGAGCGGTTCTCGGAGGACGCCGACCTGATCGGCGAGCTGCGCGAACGGATGTGGGTGCGCGGCCGCCTGGCGTCGAAGGTGCGCGAGGGCAAGGAGGAGGCGGGCGCCAAGTTCGCCGACTACTTCGACTTCGCCGAGCCGTTCACCGAGCTGCCCTCGCACCGCATCCTGGCGATGCTGCGCGGTGAGAAGGAGGAGATCCTCGACCTCACCCTGGAGCCGGAGGAGCCCACGGAGGGCCCGTCCTCGTACGAGGGGATCATCGCGAACCGGTTCGGGATCGCCGACCGGGGCCGTCCGGCCGACAAGTGGCTGCTGGACGCGGTCCGCTGGGCCTGGCGCACCCGTATCCTCACCCATCTCGGCCTCGACCTCAGGCTGCGGCTGCGCACCGCCGCCGAGGACGAGGCGGTGCGGGTCTTCGCGGCCAATCTGCGCGACCTGCTGCTCGCCGCTCCGGCCGGCACCCGCGCCACCATCGGCCTGGACCCCGGCTACCGCACGGGTGTGAAGGTCGCCGTGGTCGACGCGACCGGCAAGGTCGTCGCCACGGACGTCATCCATCCGCATGTGCCCGCCAACCGCTGGGACGAGGCGATCGCCAAGCTCGCCCGGCTGGCGAAGGAGCACGCGGTCGAGCTGATCGCCATCGGCAACGGCACGGCCTCCCGGGAGACCGACAAGCTCGCCGGTGAGCTGATCGCCAGGCATCCCGAGCTGAAGCTGACCAAGGTGATGGTGTCCGAGGCGGGAGCCTCGGTGTACTCCGCCTCCGCGTTCGCCTCGCAGGAACTGCCGGACCTGGACGTGTCGCTGCGCGGCGCGGTGTCCATCGCGCGCCGGCTGCAGGACCCGCTGGCCGAGCTGGTGAAGATCGACCCCAAGTCCATCGGCGTCGGCCAGTACCAGCACGACCTGTCCGAGGTGAAGCTGTCGCGTTCCCTGGACGCGGTGGTGGAGGACTGTGTGAACGCCGTGGGCGTGGACGTCAACACCGCGTCGGCACCGCTGCTCGCCCGGGTCTCCGGCATCACCTCGGGCCTCGCGGAGAACATCGTGGCGCACCGCGACGCCAACGGACCGTTCACCTCGCGCTCCCAGCTGAAGAAGGTGCCGCGGCTCGGTCCGAAGGCGTTCGAGCAGTGCGCGGGCTTCCTGCGGATCCGCGGCGGGGACGACCCGCTGGACGCGTCCAGCGTGCACCCCGAGGCGTATCCGGTCGTGCGCCGCATGGTGAAGACCACCGGGCAGGAGGTCGCCTCGCTGATCGGCAACACGGCGGTGCTGCGCTCGCTGAAGCCGCAGGACTTCGTGGACGAGACGTTCGGTCTGCCGACCGTCACCGACATTCTGAAGGAGCTGGAGAAGCCGGGACGGGACCCGCGTCCCGCGTTCAAGACGGCTGCCTTCAAGGAGGGTGTGGAGAAGATCTCCGACCTGGCGCCGGGGATGGTGCTGGAGGGTGTGGTGACGAATGTCGCCGCGTTCGGTGCCTTTGTGGATGTCGGTGTGCATCAGGACGGTCTGGTGCATGTCTCCGCGATGTCGAAGTCGTTCGTGAAGGATCCGCGGGACGTGGTCAAGCCGGGCGACATCGTCAAGGTGAAGGTCATGGACGTGGACATTCCGCGCAAGCGGATCTCGCTGACGTTGCGGCTGGACGATGAGGTGTCCTCGCGGGGCGGGCAACCTGGTAGCGGCGGGGAGCGGCGCCAGCGGGGTGGTCGTCCGCCGCAGCAGCGGCAGGGGCGGGACGGTCGTGGTTCCGGGTCGCGGCAGGCGGTGCCGGAGAACAGTGCGATGGCGGATGCTCTGCGGCGGGCCGGGTTGCTGAAGTAGGGGCACGGCTCAGCTGAGCTGAGTGAAGTAGCCGGGTCTGGGGAGCTGCTGCGATGCGGTGGATTTCCAGGCCCGGCTTGTTTGTGCTGGCCGGGGTGGGTCGCTCACCGGCGCTGGCGGGGTACCGCTGCGCCCACCCTCCCCCACTCTCGACTTCGCTCGAGCGGGGGGACCCCTATCGCCCCAGGCGGCACGCATACCCGCAGCTACGTGTGTTGCTCAATGGTTGGCGGGGGCGGTGAGGACTGTGCCGGCTGTGCGGGCTACCAAGTAGGCGGTGCCTTTCAGGGCCTTGGGGTCTATGAGGATTCGGTGGTGGCCCGGGGGGAGGATGGCGTCGAAGACGTCGTGGGTGTGGGTGCGGGAGAGGCGGTCGATGCGGTAGGCGGTGAGGGTCACCCGGCAGGAGGAGGTGACGTCGAGCTCGGCCGCTCCCTCGGTGGAGGTGAGGGCGGTGAGGCGGCGTTGTTCCAGCGGCCTGTTGTCCAGGGCGTGTTCGGTCTGGGCGACGAGCAGCGGCACGATCGGGGCGAAGGCCTCGACGAAGGGCACCTCGAGGCCGGCCGCGGTGAACGCCTCGCGCACGGCGGTGCGTTGCGCGTCCGGCACCGAGCGGCCGAAGACGACCGCGCCGTAGCCGCGCAGCTCCCCCGCCGGTACGCCGTCCGCGTCCTGGGCGATGTCGGCGCCGATGCCGATGGTGCGCAGCGCCGCGGCGAGCTTGGCGAGCAGGGCGACACGGGCTCCGATGAGGAGGACGCGGCGGCGTTCGCCGGGCCCGGTCCCCTCGCGATCGGCTTCGAGGAGGGAGGCGAGGGCCGCGCGGTACTCGGTGCCGCGGAAGCGGAACGGGCCTATTCCGTGGTAGCCGTTGAGCTCCAGGTCGGCGTGTTCGTCCGTCTGCCAGGCGAAGTCGCGCCAGATGAAGTCCTCGCCGTCCCGTTCGATGACGGCGGTCACCGCGCCGCAGGCGAGGTCCGCGCACTCGGGGCAGCCGTAGACGATGTACCGCCCGGCGGGCAGTGGTGCCTCGGTCTCCAGCAGCAGGCTGCGGACCTGGGCGGTGAAGATGGCCGGCGGCACGTCCGAGGCGAGCGGGGACACCGCGTCCAGGTCGGAGAGCTGGAAGAGCAGAGGGCATCCGTCCACGACGAAATCGACGAAGTCCCGGTGGACTTGGTAGTCACCGTTGGCGAGGACTCCACCGGGTCTCATCGCCGGTGCCAGGCCGAAGGTCGTGTACTCGGCAGACATGGAGTGAGTATTCCCTGCACGGGCCGCTCCAGAGCACGTCCTGCCACATTCGGCTAGCGTCGCTTTCGATGAGGGATGCGATGAGGACTGATCCGGACTGCGATGTGCTCGTTGTCGGCGGCGGAGTGATCGGGCTGACCACGGCGGTGGTCCTGGCCGAGCGGGGCCGCCGGGTACGGCTGTGGACGCGGGACCCGGCCGAGCGGACGACGTCCGCGGTGGCCGGGGCGCTGTGGTGGCCGTACCGGATCGAGCCGGTGGAGGCGGCGCGGGCATGGGCCCTGCGGTCGCTGGCGGTGTACGAGGAGCTGGCGGGGCGGCCCGGGAGCACCGGTGTGCGGATGGTCGGCGGGGTGCTGGGCGGGGTCCGGCCGGAGGAGGTCGGTGCGTGGGCCGGGGGGCGGCTGGCGGATGTGCGGCGGGCGACTGCCGAGGAGTATCCGCAGGGGGACGGGGTGTGGCTGCGGTTGCCGCTCATCGACATGTCGGCTCATCTGCCCTGGCTGCGGGAGCGGTTGATCGCGGCGGGTGGGGTGATCGAGGAGCGGGAGGTGAAGAGGCTGGAGGAGGCCGAGGCGCCGGTTGTCGTCAACTGTGCGGGGCTGGGGGCGCGGGAGCTGGTGCCGGATGCGTCGGTGCGGCCGGTGCGGGGGCAGTTGGTCGTCGTGGAGAACCCCGGGATCCGTGAGTGGATGGTGGGTGATACGGCGGGGAGTGAGTCGACGTACTTCTTTCCGCAGCCGGGGAGGTTGATTCTCGGGGGGACGGCGGAGGAGGACGCGTGGTCTCTGGAGCCGGATGCGGCTGTGGCGGAGGGGATTGTGCGCAGGTGTGCGGCGTTGCGGCCGGAGATCGGGCGGGCGCGGGTGCTGGAGCACCGGGTTGGCCTGCGGCCGGTGCGGGACGCGGTGCGGCTGGAGCAGGGGCAGTTCGCTGACGGGCGCCGGTTGGTGCACAACTACGGTCACGGTGGGGCCGGGATCACGGTGGCGTGGGGTTGTGCGGAGCAGGCAGCTGACTTGGCGACGGCGTGAGGGGGTGTGGTGGTGGGGCGGAGGGCGCCGCTTACCAGAGCCCCACGCCGGGGACTGGGGCAGCGGGCGGAGGGGCGCGACTGCGGCGTCCTTCGTCCCGCCGCCGCGCCCCCGACCCACCGCGAACCTCGCGTCAGCGAGCTCAGTGCTTGCCGAGCGGGTCGCCCTCCACGTCCGGGCCCCGGCCGGGGCCGATGCGCAGCTCGAACTCGCCGTCGTACTTCTTGTGGCCCTCGATGACGGCCAGGTCCACCGCCTCCGAGCCCATGCGGTCGCGCACGATGACCGGGTCCCGGCGCAGGTCTCGCATGAGAGCCACGCACATCAGGACCATGACGACGACGAACGGCGCCGCCGCGAGGATCGTCAGGTTCTGCAGGCCCGTCAGGGCATCCCCCTGCCCTCTGCCGACGAGCAGCATGATCGCGGCCACCGCACCGGTGACCACGCCCCAGAAGACGACGACCAGTTTCGAGGGCTCCAGCGCGCCCTTCTGCGACAGCGTGCCCATCACGATGGACGCCGCGTCCGCACCGGACACGAAGAAGATGCCCACCAGGATCATCACCAGCAGGGAGGTGACCGTGGCGATCGGGAACTCCCGCAGCACTGCGAAGAGCCGGCCCTCCGGCGTCGACTCGTCACCCAGCCGGTTCTGCTCCTGCAGCTTCATCGCCGAGCCGCCGAAGATCGCGAACCACACCAGGCTGACTGTGCTCGGCACCAGGATGACCCCGCCGATGAACTGCCGGATCGTGCGCCCGCGGCTGATGCGGGCGATGAACATACCGACGAACGGCGTCCACGAGATCCACCAGGCCCAGTAGAAGACGGTCCAGCTGCCCAGCCAGCTCGCCACGCCGTCGCCGCCGCTGGCCTCCGTGCGCCCGGCGAGCTGCGGCAGCTCCCCCAGGTAGGCGAAGACCGACGTCGGCAGCAGGTCCAGCACGATGATGGTCGGCCCGGCCACGAACACGAACAGGGCGAGCAGCAGCGCCAGCACCATGTTGGTGTTGGACAGCCACTGGATGCCCTTCTCCACGCCCGAGACCGCGGACGCGACGAACGCCGCCGTCAGCACGGCGATGATGCCGACCAGCAGCCCCGTGCTGACCTTGTCCATCCAGCCCACGTCCTGCACACCGGAGCCGATCTGCAGCGCGCCGAGACCCAGCGAGGCGGCCGATCCGAACACGGTGGCGACGATGGCGAGCATGTCGATGACACGCCCCCCGACGCCGTTGGCGTTCTTCTCCCCGATCAACGGGGTGAACACGGCGCTGATGGTCTGCCGGCGCCGCCTGCGGAACGTGCTGTAGGCGATGGCGAGACCGACCACGGCGTAGATGGCCCACGGGTGGAGCGTCCAGTGGAACAGGGTGGTGGCCATGGACAGCTCCATGCGCTCACCGGAGTCGGCGGGGTGGGTGCCGGGCGGCGGCGTGACGTAGTGCGACAGCGGCTCGCTGACGCCGTAGAACATCAGGCCGATGCCCATGCCCGCGCTGAACATCATCGCGATCCAGGAGACGGTGCGGAACTCCGGCTCCTCGCCCTCCGCACCGAGGTGGATCCGGCCGTACTTGCTCGCCGCGAGCCAGAGCGCGAAGACCACGAACCCGGAGGCCGCCAGCATGAAGGCCCAGCCGCCGTTGTGTATCAGGCCGCTGAGCGCCTTGCCGGAGACGGTCTTGAGGGAGTCGGTCGCAACGGCGCCCCAGACGACGAACGCCAGGGTGAGCACCGCGGTGACCCCGAACACCACCCGGTCGGTCCGGGGGCGCTGCTGACCGGGCAGCCCCGCTTCCGACCCCGGCAGAGCCTGGGCCGTATGTCCCTCGTCGCTGTGTTCGTGTTGCGTCACAGGCGGCACCTTTCGTCTGACCGAGGGGAGAAAAGCGCTCCTCCTCGCAATGCCCCTACCACGTGTGGCGCAAAATTCACCTTCTCAGCAGGACATGTCTTCCACGTCTTTACCTCCTCCCGCATCCCCGTCTCCCCACCCTCATCTCCTGCCTCTGCTCTCCCCCCAGCCACCCCCGGCCGCCCCTCGGTTGCCTCCGGCTGCCCCTCGTCTCCCCTCTCACGCCCCTCTCACGCCCCTCTCACGCCGACGCTCCATGACGGCTGAATGGCGATCGTGTGACAGCGGCGGCCATGGACATGCCCACCGGCAGCGGCGTCAATAGGCTCCGAAAGGACCTTGCCCCCCACGACTTGGAGCCCTGAGTGCACCGCAGAATCCTCGTGCCCGGAGTCCTGGCCTCGGCCACCCTGCTGCTGGCGATCCCGGCATCGGCCGCGAGCCCCTCCCCCGGCGCGCCGGGCATCGGCGACCCCTACTACCCGGCCTACGGCAACGGCGGATACGACGTCACCCACTACGACCTGCGGCTGAAGTACCAGCCCGCCACCGACGAGCTGGCGGGCACCGCGACCCTCCTGGTCCGCGCCGAGCAGGACCTGTCCCGCTTCAATCTGGACTTTCTGCTCGATGTGAGCGAAGTGAGGGTGAACGGTGTGAAAGCCTCGTTCAGCACCTCCGGCGAGCACGAACTGCGGATCGCACCGAAGAACGCCCTGCCCAAGGGCGCGGACTTCACCGTCGTCGTCCGCTACCGGGGCGTGCCCTCGCAGCAGAAGGCGTACGGCTTCACCAGCTGGCACCGCACCCCGGACGGCGGCGTGGCGGCGAACGAGCCCGAGGCGGCCTGGTGGTGGTTTCCCAGTAACGATCACCCGCTGGACAAGGCGACCTACGACGTGTCGGTGCAGGTGCCGGACGGCACCCAGGCCATCTCCAACGGCACCCTGCAGTCGACGAGTTCACGGGCGGGCTGGACCCGCTACAACTGGCGGTCGGACAAGCCGCAGGCGACGTATCTCGCCACTCTCGCCGTCGGCCGGTTCGACGTCACCACGGGCACGACCGAGAGCGGCATCCCCGTCCTGAACGCCTACAGCAAGGACCTGGGTGAACACGCGGGCGCGGCCCGGGCGAGCCTGGAGCGCACCGGCGAGGTGGCCGACTGGCTGGCGGGATATTTCGGCCCGTATCCGTACAACGCGCTCGGGGGTTACGTACCGAACACCGACACCGGCTACGCGCTGGAGACGCAGACCCGGCCCTTCTACAGCCCGCGGCAGTTCGCGGGCGGCTCCAATGTGTCCGTGGTGGTGCACGAGCTGGCCCACCAGTGGTACGGCGACCTGGTCTCGGTGGCCGGCTGGAAGGACATCTGGATCAACGAGGGCTTCGCCCGCTACGCCCAGTGGCTGTGGTCGGAGCACGAGGGCGAGGGCACGGCCCAGGAGCTCGCCGACCATGTGTACGCCTCGCACCCGGCCGACGACCCGTTCTGGAAGGTGAAGCCCGGCGACCCCGGCCCGGAGAACCAGTTCCACGGCGCCGTCTACGACCGGGGCGCGCTCGCGCTGCAGGCGCTGCGCAACGAGGTCGGTGACGAGGACTTCTTCGCGCTGCTGAAGGGCTGGCCCGCGAAGTACGCAGGCGGCAACGCCACGGTCGCCGACTTCCGGCGCTATGCCGAGGAGCTGTCGGGCAAGCCGCTCGCGGCTCTCTTCGACACCTGGCTGTACCAGCCGTCGAAGCCGTCCCAGGCCGCGGCACGCTCGGCGTCCCTCGCGCCGGAGCGGCAGGCATCGGTCCCGCCGAAGTCCTGGAAGAAGATCGCGGCGACCAACGGCGTCCACGGTCGCCGGCACTGACACCTCCCGGCGACCGCCGGCACTGACACCTCCCGGCGCGCGTGACCGGCACACGCCGCCGCACACGTCGATTCGCCGGCCCACCGGCCCACCGGCTCACCGGCTCGCGGGGGCTGACGCACATCCGGCTGCCGCCGGGCGTCAGTCCCCGTGGTCGTACACCGTCACCGGTATCCCCCGCCGCACCAGCCGCTCGGTGATCAGCGGCTCGATCCGCGACCATTTCCCGCCGGCCAGCCCGCACCCGATGCGCGGCATGTGCACCGAGGCACCGAGCCGCGCCGCGTGCCCGGCGAGCCGGCCGAGGGCGGAGTCGATCGCCTCGTAGCGGACGGAGACGCCCTTGCTGCCGGTCCGGGTGCCCCGCTGGCCGATCATGTTGGCCACCCAGACGTAGCGCTCGACCTGGACCAGCTGGACGGCGCCCAGGGCGAAGTCGTTGGACGCCCGGTCGCGGTGCCAGGCGCGGTAGGCGGACTCGGGTTCGGGCCACCGGCGGGACACCGCGAGGACGAAGCCCTTGCCCCAGCCGCCGATGTCGTTGCAGACATGGGCGATGATCTTGGTGCCCTTCACCGAGGGCACGGTGGCGTCACCCCGGACATATGTGATCCCCGACATGACGCCACCCTAGGTCCGGCCACTGACAGTGGCTCGAACCCTGAGCGGGTGCCCCGGCCCGTCGCCGCGCTACCGGGTGAGCCCGTCCAGTTCGCGGTCGGTCTCGCGGGCGACGCGGCGGCGGACGCCGTACCAGCCGGCGACCAGCATCACGGCGATCACGGGCACCAGCAGCAGCGTCTTCCGGCCGATCTCGGGGTCGTTCCACATCAGGCCGAGGACGGACAGCAGGAAGGCGATGGTGGCGATCTCGGTGACCGGGCTGCCGGGGAGGCGGAAGGACGGGCGGGTGGCCAGGCCGGCGCGGGCGCGGCGGACGAAGATCAGGTGGCAGATCATGATGATCACCCAGGTGCTGATGATGCCGAGCGAGGCGACGTTCAGCACGATCTCGAAGGCCTGGTGCGGCAGCAGGAAGTTCAGGCCGACGCCGAGCACGCAGACCGCGCAGGTCAGCAGGATGCCGCCGTAGGGCACCTGGCTGCGGTTCATGCGGGCGGTGAACTTCGGCGCGGAGCCGGCCATGGCCATGGAGCGCAGGATGCGGCCGGTGGAGTACAGGCCGGAGTTCAGCGAGGACATGGCCGCCGTGAGCACGACCAGATTCATGATGTCGCCGGCGGCGGGGACGCCGATCTTCGACAGGACGGTGACGAAGGGGCTCTCGTCGGCGGAGTACATGCTGCCGGGCAGCAGCAGGGCCAGCAGGACGACGGAGCCGACGTAGAAGAGGCCGACGCGCCACATGATGGAGTTCACCGCGCGGGGGACGACCTTCTCCGGCTCGGCGGTCTCGCCCGCGGCGACACCGACCAGCTCCAGCGCCGCGTAGGCGAAGATCACGCCCTGCATGACGAGGACGACCGGCATCACTCCGTGCGGGAGCACCCCGCCGTTGTCGGTGATCATGTTGAGGCCGGGGGTGCCTCCGCCGACCTCGTGCTGGGTGGCGAGCAGGAAGACGCCGACGACCATGAAGGCCACCAGCGTGGCGACCTTGATGATGGCGAACCAGAACTCCATCTCGCCGAAGATCTTCACCGAGATCAGGTTCACGGCCAGCACCACTGCGAGCGCGATCAGCGCGAGCACCCACTGCGGGATGTCGGTGAACAGGCTCCAGTAGTGGGTGTAGAGAGCGATCGCGGTGATGTCCGCAATCCCGGTGGTCGACCAGTTGAGGAAGTACATCCAGCCGGCGACGTAGGCGCCCTTCTCGCCGAGGAACTCGCGCGCGTAGGACACGAAGGATCCCGACGAGGGCCGGTAGAGGACCAGTTCGCCGAGGGCGCGGACGACGAAGAAGGCGAAGACGCCGGCGACCAGGTAGGCCAGCGCCAGGGCGGGTCCGGCGTCGCGGAGTCTGCCGCCGGCTCCGAGGAAGAGGCCGGTTCCGATCGCGCCACCGATGGCGATCATGTTGACGTGGCGCGCCTTGAGGTCCTTGCTGTAACCGGCGTCGCCCGCGTCCGCGGGCACCTGGCCCTGCGCGGGGCGCACATCGGCCGTTGCCGTGTTCACGGCGTCCTTGCTCACGGGTGGTTCCACTCTCTGGTGCGCTCGGGCGGATCGCGCCCGGCTGTCCGGATTGCCACGGCCGGCGCCCGATCTTGGCACAGACCAAGGGGGCACCTTTCCGGATGTGCGGTGATCCACGCGATGGCGCATGTCACATCGCGGAACATGTCACACCGTGATCGGCCAGGTCGAAGAGGTGCCACAGCACTGATCAGGAAGAGGTGTCACAGCACTGGTGAGACAGCGATACTGTCCCATATGACGACCGACGCCGAGGAGCCGACGCTCACCATCGACGAACTGGCGGCCCGCGCCGGTGTCACCGTACGCACGGTGCGCTTCTACGGCACCAAGGGGCTGCTGCCCCCGCCGGTGCTCGGCCCCCGCCGCGTCGGCCGCTACGGCCGTGAGCATCTGGCGCGGCTGGCGCTGATCGAGGAGCTGCAGCGTCAGGGCATGACGCTGGCGGCGATCGAACGCTATCTGGGGCAGCTCCCGCCCGGTCTGACCGCGCGGGAGCTGGCGATCCAGCGTGCGGTGGTGGCCTCCTGGGCGCCGGAGACGACGGAGGCGCTCTCCCGCGAGGAGCTCGAGCGGCGGGCGGGCAGGTCGCTGGACGACGAGGAGATCCGGCGGCTGGTGGCGCTGGACATCGTCGAGGAGAGCGGTGACGGCTTCCGGGTCGACACCGGGCTGCTGCGGCTGGGCGTCGAGCTGCTCGACGTGCCGCTGTCGCAGGAGACGGTCCTCACCGCACGGGCGGTCCTGATCGAGCACTCGCGCGCGGCGGCCCGTGAGCTGTCGCGGCTGCTGCGGGAGGCGGTCGCGGAGCGGGACGCGCGGGATGTGAAGTCGCTGTCCGCCCATATGCATCCGCTGGTGGTGCAGGCGCTGCTCACCACCTTCCAGCGGTCGCTGAAGGAGGAGCTGGCGCAGTGGCTCGACGACGAGGGGTGAACCCCCTGGCGGCCAGGGGGTCCACCCGTCGCGTCCGGAGCCTCGAGCGGGCGTGGCCGCTGCGGGCGTGCTCCGTTTCCCGGCGGGCGTGCCCTGAGCGGGCGTGCTCTCAGCGGGCGTCGGTGAAGGTCTCGCCCTTCTCCGCCTTCTCCACCAGCAGCGCCGGCGGGGTGAAGCGCTCGCCGTAGCGTTCGGCCAGCTCGCGCGCCCGGGCCACGAAGCCGGGCAGGCCGCCCTCGTAGCCGTTGATGTACTGCAGCACGCCGCCGGTCCAGCCGGGGAAGCCGATGCCGAAGATGGAGCCGATGTTGGCGTCGGCGACGGAGGTCAGCACGCCCTCCTCCAGCAGCCGGACCGTGTCCAGCGCTTCGGAGAACAGCATCCGCTCCTGCATGTCACGGAACGGGATCTGGTGCCCGGGCTTGGTGAAGTGCTCGCGCAGTCCGGGCCAGAGGCCGACGCGCCTGCCCTCCTCGTCGTAGTCGTAGAAGCCGGCGCCGCCGCTGCGGCCGGGGCGGCCGAACTCGTCGACCATGCGGTCGATGACGGCCTCGGCGGGGTGCGGGGTCCAGGTGCCGCCCGCCTCCTCGACGGCCCGCCTGGTCTCGTTGCGGATCTTGCGCGGCAGCGTCAGGGTCAGCTCGTCCATCAGGGAGAGCACCTTGGCCGGGTAGCCGGCCTGGGCCGCGGCCTGCTCCACGGAGGCGGGCTCGATGCCCTCGCCGACCATGGCGACGCCCTCGTTGATGAAGTGGCCGATCACGCGGGAGGTGAAGAAGCCGCGCGAGTCGTTGACCACGATGGGCGTCTTGTTGATCTGCCGGACCAGGTCGAAGGCGCGCGCCAGCGCCTCGTCGCCGGTGCGCTCACCCTTGATGATCTCCACCAGCGGCATCTTGTCGACGGGCGAGAAGAAGTGGAGCCCGATGAAGTCGGCCTGCCGCTGGACGCCTTCGGCGAGGGCGGTGATGGGCAGGGTGGAGGTGTTGGAGCACAGCAGGGCGTCCGGGGCGACGACCTGCTCCACCTCCTGGAAGACCTTGTGCTTGAGCGCGGTGTCCTCGAAGACCGCCTCGATCACCGCGTCGCAGCCGGCCAGGTCGGCGGTCTCGGCGGTGGGCGTGATGCGGGCGAGCAGCGCGTCGGCCTTCTCCTGGGTGGTGCGGCCCTTGGCGACGGCCTTGGCGCACAGCTTCTCCGAGTAGCCCTTGCCCTTGACGGCCGCCTCAAGGGAGACGTCCTTGAGGACGACGTCGATGCCGGCGCGGGCACAGGAGTAGGCGATGCCGGCGCCCATCATGCCGGCGCCGAGAACGGCGACCTTGCGGACCGTGCGGGGCTCGATGCCCTGGGGGCGGTTGGCGCCGGAGTTGACCGCCTGGAGGTCGAAGAAGAACGCCTGGATCATGTTCTTCGAGGTCTGTCCCGCGGCCAGCTCGACGAAGTAGCGGGCCTCGATGACCTGGGCGGTCTCGAAGTCGACCTGGGCGCCCTCGACGGCGGCGGCGAGGATGTTGCGCGGGGCCGGGTAGGGGGCGCCGTTGGTCTGCTTGCGCAGGTTGGCGGGGAAGGCGGGCAGGTTGGCCGCGAACTTCGGGTTGGCGGGGGTGCCGCCGGGGATGCGGTAGCCGGGCCGGTCCCAGGGCTGGGCGGACTCGGGGTGGGCGTCGATGAAGGCGCGGGCCTTGGCCAGCATGTCCTCCCGGCTGTCGGCGATCTCGTCGACCAGGCCGTTCTCCAGGGCGCGGCGGGGGCTGTACTGCTGGCCCTGGAGGAGGACCTTCAGCAGGGCGTCGGTGATGCCGAGCATCCGGACGGTGCGGACGACACCGCCGCCTCCGGGGAGCAGGCCGAGGGTGACCTCGGGGCAGCCGATCTTGGAGCCGGGGGCGTCCAGGGCGATGCGGTGGTGGCAGGCGAGGGCGATCTCGTAGCCGCCGCCGAGTGCGGCGCCGTTGAGGGCGGCGACGACCGGCTTGCCGAGGGTCTCGATGCGGCGCAGCTGCCGCTTGATGGCCATGCCGCCGTCGAAGAGCTGCTGGGCGGTCTCCGGGGTGACGCGGATGAGGTCGCGCAGGTCGCCGCCGGCGAAGAAGGTCTTCTTGGCCGAGGTGATGATGATGCCGCGGATGCTGTCCTGCTCGGCCTCCAGGCGGTCCGTGATCGCGGCGAGCGAGTCGCGGAAGGCCTGGTTCATGGTGTTGGCCGACTGGTCGGGGTCGTCCAGGACGAGGGTGACGACGCCGGTGTCGTCCTGCTCCCAGCGGATGGTGGTGGACTCGGTGCTCATGAGGGTGTGCTCCAGGTGATCCGTCGTGGTCCGTCGGGAGAGGGTCAGATGCGCTCGACGATGGTGGCGATGCCCATGCCGCCGCCCACGCAGAGGGTGGCGAGGCCGTAGCGCTTGTCCTGGCGTTCCAGCTCGTCGACGAGGGTGCCGAGGATCATCGCGCCGGTGGCGCCGAGCGGGTGGCCGAGCGCGATGGCGCCGCCGTTGACGTTGACCTTGTCCAGGGACAGGCCCATGTCCTTGACGAAGCGGAGCACGACCGCGGCGAACGCCTCGTTGATCTCGACGAGGTCGATGTCGTCGATGGTGAGTCCGGCCTTGGCGAGCGCCTTGCGGGTGGCGGGCGCGGGGCCGGTGAGCATGATGGTCGGCTCGGAGCCGGAGACCGCGGCGGAGACGATCCGGGCGCGCGGGGTCAGTCCGTAGCGCTCCCCCACCTCGCGGGAGCCGATGGCGACGAGGGCGGCGCCGTCGACGATGCCGGAGGAGTTGCCCGCGTGGTGGACGTGGTCGATCTTCTCGATCCAGTGGTACTTCTGCAGGGCCACCGCGTCGAAGCCGCCGAGTTCGCCGATGTCGGCGAAGGACGGCTTGAGCTTGGCCAGGGAGTCGGCGGTGGTGCCGGGCCGCATGTGCTCGTCGTGGTCGAGGACGACCAGGCCGCTGCGGTCCCTGACCGGGACGACGGAGCGGTCGAAGCGGCCGTCCTTCCAGGCCGCGGCGGCGCGCTCCTGGGAGAGGGCGGCGTACTCGTCGACGTCGCGGCGGGAGAAGCCCTCGATGGTGGCGATCAGGTCGGCGCCGATGCCCTGCGGCACGAAGTTGGTGGCCAGGTTGGTCATCGGGTCGTTGAACCAGGCGCCGCCGTCGGAGGCCATGGGCACCCGGGACATCGACTCGACGCCGCCCGCGAGAACCAGGTCCTCCCAGCCCGAACGCACCTTGGCTGCGGCCAGGTTGACGGCCTCGAGGCCGGAGGCGCAGAAGCGGTTCTCCTGGACGCCGGCCACCGTGTCGGGCAGGCCCGCGGCGATGGCGGCGATGCGGGCGATGTCGGAGCCCTGGTCGCCGACGGGTCCGACGACGCCGAGCACGATGTCGTCGATCGCGGCCGGGTCCAGGTCGGGGTAGCGGGCGCGGATCTCGTGGATGAGCCCGACGACGAGGTCGATGGGCTTGGTGCCGTGCAGGGCGCCGTTGGCCTTGCCGCGCCCGCGCGGGGTGCGGATCGCGTCGTAGATGTACGCTTCGGTGCTCACGAGGAGGCCTTTCACTGAGGGTCTCGGGACGGCTGGGAGTGCTGGGGGTCGTCGGGGGCCGCGGGCGGCAGCAGCCGGGGTACGTCCCAGTCGCGGGCCACGTCGGCGGTGGCGGCGCCGGGCCGGGCGGGGCCGGAGCGGATGCGGGCCGGGGTGGCCGAGAAGCGGGGTGCCGGGGCCGGCTGGGTGATGCCCTCGTGCCGGGTGAAGGTGCCGCGGGCGGCCAGATGCGGGTGGTGCGGGGCCTCGCCGAGCGACAGGACGGGGGCCACGCAGGCGTCGGAGCCCTCGAAGACGGCGGCCCATTCGTCGCGGGTGCGGCTCTTGAAGCGGGCGGCGACCTGCTCGCGCAGTGCGGGCCAGCGGGTGACGTCGGTGCGGGCGTCCTGCTGGTCCTCGATGCCGAGCAGGCGCAGGAACTCGTCGTAGAACTGCGGTTCCAGCGCGCCGACCGCGATGTGTCTGCCGTCGGCGGTCTCGTAGGTGCCGTAGTAGGGGCAGCCTCCGTCGAGGAGGTTGGCGCCGCGCCGGTCCTGCCAGGCGCCGGCGGCGAGCATGCCGTGGATCATCGCGGACAGGTGGGCGGTGCCGTCGACGATGGCGGCGTCGACGACCTGGCCGGTGCCGGTGGCGCGCGCGTGGTGCAGGGCGGCGAGTACGCCGACGACCAGGTAGAGGGAGCCGCCGGCGAAGTCGCCGAGCAGGTTGGCGGGGACCGCCGGGGGGCGGTCGGGGTCGCCGATCATGCCGAGGGTGCCGGTGAGGGCGATGTAGGCGATGTCGTGACCGGCGGTGCCGGCGAGCGGGCCGTGCTGGCCCCAGCCGGTCATCCGGCCGTAGACCAGGCGGGGGTTGCGGGCGTGACACTGCTCGGGTCCGACCCCGAGCCGCTCGGCGACGCCGGGGCGGTAGCCCTCGATGAGGATGTCGGCGCGGGCAGCGAGGTCCAGGACGGTGGCGGGGCCGTCGGGGGCCTTGAGGTCGACGACCACGGAGCGCTTGTTGCGGTTGGTGACGTCGTGGGCCGGGTCGACTCCGAGTGCCGGGCCGCCGGGGCGGTCCACCCGGACCACATCGGCGCCGAGGTCGGCGAGGAGCATGGCGGCGAACGGTCCGGGCCCGATCCCGGCGAGCTCCACCACGCGCACACCGGTGAGCGGGCCGTGCCCCGGCGTCTTCGCCTCGGTCATCCTGAGCTCCCCGCTGTGACACAACCGATGTAACACCAGTGATGCTAAGAACGTGTTCCACCGGGCACAAGACCCTGACGAGCAAGCGCTTAGCCACTGTACGACGGGTGGCCGGATCCGGTCCTGCCGTCACGGTCCGGTCGAGTGCGCGTCGTCGGACGTCGGGCGGCTGTTGCGGGGACCCGGACCGTTTGCCGCGCGGCCGCCGGACGACTCTCCCGGGGCGGCCGGACGGCGTCTGGAGACCGCCGGATGTTGCCCGGGCTGCCGGATGATCTCTGGGCCGCCGGAGGCGCCGGTTCAGCGTGCGTCCAGCTCGGCGGTCAGCCGTTTCGGCGCGATGATGCGATAGCTCTCCTCCACCCAGTCGCACAGCAGCTCGGCCGAGGGGGCGCCCGCCGGCTCCAGCGGGATACTCACCCAGCCGGACCTGCCCAGTCCGTATCCCGCCGGCTCGGCGCCGGGGCAGCTGAGGGCGTGGGCGTGGGCCGTCTCGTCCGTGAGCTTCACGGTCACCCCCAGCGGGTAACTGCCGTCGTCCACGCCGAGGAAGACGAAGACCTTCTTGTTGACCTTGGCGACGGTCTCGCCCCAGGGGTGCTCCTCGGTGGCGCTCGGCAGCCCGAGGGCGTACTGGCGTACTTTCTCCCACTTCTTCAGGGCGTTCCGGGGCACGGCCATCGGTTTCCTCCGGGCTCGTCGTCGGGCTCCGTACCCCACACGCTAGCCTCGGCCACCGACAACGGCGCGGCTGCTGGAGCAAGGGGTGTCATGAGCAGGCTGAACAGGACGGACCGTCCGTACGACCTCGTGCTCTTCGGAGCCACCGGCTTCGTCGGGACCCTCACCGCGGAGTACCTCGCCGCGCACGCCCCCGAGGGGCTGCGCTGGGCCCTCGCCGGCCGCAGCACCGAGAAGCTGGAGCGGCTGCGGGACCGGCTGCCCGGGGCCGACCGGCCGGACGTGCTGCGGGCGGAGGTGTCCGACCCGGCGTCGCTGCGCGCCCTCGCCGAATCGGCGCGCGTGGTGGCCACCACCGTCGGCCCCTACGTCCAGTACGGCGAGGAACTCGTCGCCGCCTGCGCGGACACCGGCGCGGACTACCTCGACCTCACCGGCGAGCCCGAGTTCGTGGACCTGATGTACGTCCGGCACGACGCCCGCGCCCGCGAGACGGGGGCCCGGCTGCTGCACGCCTGCGGCTTCGACTCGGTCCCGCACGACCTCGGCGTCTGGTTCACGGTGCAGCAGCTTCCTGAGGGGGTGCCGCTGACCGTGGACGGCTTCGTCTCGGCGAACGCCACGATCTCCGGCGGCACCCTGGCGTCCGCGCTGGGCCAGTTCGCCCGGTACCGGCAGGTGCTGGCGGCGGCCCGGGACCGGCGCCGGCACGAGCCCCGGCTGGTGGGCCGCCGCGCCGCCGCGCCCGCCGGCGCGCCCCGCTACGCGCCCGAGGTCGATGCCTGGGTGCTGCCACTGCCGACCATCGACCCGCAGATCGTGCACCGCTCGGCGAAGTCGCTCGAGCGGTACGGACCCGACTTCCGCTACCGCCACTACGCGGCGGTGCGCCGGCTGCCGGTCGCGGTGGGCGGAGTGGCAGTGGTGGGCGGACTGTTCGCGGCGGCCCAAGTGCCGCCGCTGCGCCGCCTGGTGTCCGGCCGGCTGCAGCCCGGCGAGGGGCCGAGCGCCGAGAAGCGGGCCAGGAGCTGGTTCTCCGTGCGGTTCGTCGGCGAGGGCGGCGGGCGCCGGGTCTACACGGAGGTCTCCGGCGGCGACCCGGGCTACGACGAGACGGCCAAGATGTTCGCCGAGGCCGCGCTGTCGCTCGCGTTCGACGACCTTCCGCCGACGTCCGGGCAGGTCACGACGGCGGTGGCGATGGGCGACGCGCTGATCGGGCGGCTGAGGCGGGCGGGCATACGCTTCCGCGTCGCCGCGACCCGCTGACACGATCTCCCGGCGGCGCCCGCACCGGACGCGGCGCCTACACCGGCCACTCGGCCAGGGTGCAGATCATCCCGGCGATCCAGGCGAGCGCGGCGAGGACGGCGAGGACCAGCACGGCGGTCACGCCCCGCTCGACGGTCCGGCTGGGGGCGGCGAAAGGCTTGGATGCACGGTGCGTCGTCATGCACCCGAGCCTGCCGGGCAGGGCCGGTGCGGACATCCGCGCGGCTACTCAGACGCCGTACTCAGATCGCCTCGGACGCCGTACTCAGATCGCCGCCGCCCCCGGTCGCCTCGCGCAGGGCGCGGCGGCACAGGGCGTCCGCCCGGCGGGTGGTCTCCGGCAGGCGGTGGGACGGGGTCAGGGAGAGGGTGTGGGCGCAGGCGCCGTCCAGGGTGATGCGGTGGCCGACCGAGACGAAGACCGGTTTGACGCCGTCCCGGGTGCGCAGCGCCCGGCCCACCTCCTCGGTGCCGTCGAGCAGCGGCGCCGAACTGCCGCGTGGAGTGTCCGGGTCGGCGTAGGTGAAGGTGAAGGGGTTCTTGGCGACGCCGATGGTGGGCAGGCCGGTGAGGACGCCGAGGTGGGCGGCGAGACCGAAGCGCCGGGGGTGGGCGAGGCCGTAGCCGTCGCAGACGACCAGGCCGGGCGGGCAGGGCAGGGCGTCGAGGGCGGCGAGCACGGTGGGGATCTCCCGGAAGGCCAGCAGGCCGGGGACGTACGGGAAGGAGATCCGGCCGAGCGCGGTGGCCTCGGCGACGACGTCCAGGCTCGCCGCGTCCAGCACGACGGCCGCCGCCGCGACGACGTCGCGTTCGTCGTCGTAGGCCACGTCCACCCCGGTGACGTGCCCGGTGCCGGGCGGCGGTCCGGCCTCGTCGAGCACCACGCGGGCGCGCAGCGCGTCCTGCACGGCGCGGGCCTGCTCCTCGGTCACGGGCCAGTCGTCGGGGACGGGTACGGTCGTCGTCATGATGCCCCGACCCTACGGGGTGTGCGGGGAGTCCCGGCAGGCGGAACCCCCGTCGCCGGGAAGGGGGTTCCCGCTCGGCGCCGGGGGTTCGCGGCGTCCGGGCGTCCGGGCCGCTCACTTGCCGAGCGCCCGCTGCAGCTGTCCCTTGTTCATGGTCGAACGGCCCTCGACGCCGCGGCGCCTGGCTTCCTCGTAGAGCTGGTCGTAGGTGGGCCCCTGGGAGCCCTTCCCGGATCGCTTGCCGCCACGCCGGCCGGAGGACATGTCCTCGGTCGAGACGCGGCTGGCGGTCCTGGACTCGCCGGAACGGGCGCGCTCCTTGTTCACCGTCCGCGCGGCGATCTCCTCGGCGCGCTCGGTGCTCTCGCCCCGGCTCTTCGCGCTCTCCTTGATGTGCTCGTACTGACGCTCCCGTTTCGGGCTGGATCCGCGTGGCATGTCCGCTCCCTTCGATCGGCGTGCCGTGATCGGGTACCCAGGCCGGAGGGATCATGGGCATCGAGTCGCCCGTCAGTGCTCCGGACGGGCACCGGATGCGGGTCAGTGCTCCAGACGGGCGACCCGGCCCTGCTCCCCCGCCGCCCAGCAGCCCGGGGGCGGGCAGTCGACGGTGTCGAAGGAGCCGGTGCCGACGGTCCGCCAGGTGCGGCCGCCGTCGAGGGTCAGGTCGGTGCCGGTGGGGCCGACGGCGAGGGCGGCGCGGCGGCTGCCGGGGAGCCAGGCGACGCCGGAGCGGTAGGCGGGCGGGGGCGCGGCGGCCGGGCGCCAGCTCCGGCCG